>JARGOW010000044.1 GCA_029212955.1 Planctomycetota bacterium
GGCCGTGGTGTACCAACAGGAATTGACACCCGAATGGCGCAAGATCTTTGACGACCTCAATTCCCAGGCCAAGGCCATGGGGCAGGAGGCCGATGCCGGGTTGGACACCCTGGCCGGAACGAAGATGGTGGAGAAGCGACTCAAGAAGTTCAAGGGGCGCTACCTGCTCAAGAACACCCGCCCCGAGGCGCGCGAATTCATTCGACGGGCGGACAAGTTCCTGAAGTTGTACCCGACCCATCCCGAAGCTTCGTGGGTCCATCGCCAGCGCGCCCACTTCGCCAAGTACGCCAAGCCGGAAGAGCCGGCAACGCTGGAGGACCTGCTCGTGGAGATCAAATTCCTCACCGAAGGCAAGCCCAAGAACTTCATCAAAGCCCACGAGCGCATCGCTGAATTCAAGGCGCGCACCGACGAGGGTGCCAGCGACTTGGTGACCAAGACCTCCGAACTTAAAACGGCCGAGAAGGAGTATTACGAGGAGCGCATCGACCTGGCTGCTGGGCTTTGGGAGAGGGACAACCGGCAGGGAGCTTTGGGGGAACTGATGCCCTTGATCTGGGGTTTGTCCAATCCCACCTTCTCCGACGATTGCGCCCGGCGTGTGACTCAGATGCCCGGCGTGCTGAATGCCATGAAGGGCTACAAGCGGGGCCAGCCGGCCTTCCTTGCGGAGTGTGCCGAAGCCAACGCCAACTTTGCGGCCTTCCTGAAGAAGAACGGCCTATAGGCTGAAAGCGCATGGCGAAGAACGCCACCGCCACGGACCCAGGTCCGTGGCGGTGGCGTTCTTCTTTCTATGGCGGCAAGTCGCCGGGCCACGGCTGACCTTAGAAGTTGCCGGGGAGGTCGCTCAAGCCGGGGAGTGGCAACTGGCGTTTGCCCTTGGAGCCGCGCATGAATTGGGAGAACAATCCATTGAGCACGACCCGCGGGCGAGCCATGTCCCCGCGGATAGAAATGCGCAGCAAGCTGTTTTGAATCAGGTAGAGCAACTTGGTGAACGGCCCCAGCCGGTCCACAAGGCTATAACGCACCTCCAGGTCCTGGGAGAGTTCGCCTTCGAAGTCCACCCAACCCGATCCGATAAGGGACAGCAGGTCACTCTTGATTTGCATGGAATGCAAGTCGATGCGCCCATCGCCGATGTGGAAGCCGGCCTGCATGAGCTTGAATGTCGCCGTGGTGTCAAAGCCAAGCTGCGAGAACAGGGATTGGAAGACCGGGATAGCCCAGAGGGCCGTATCGGACAGCCGCGCATGCCCACTGCCGCGAACCTCGGTCAGGTGATCCACATCGCCGTTGAGGCGCAGTTCCCCGTCGAGCAAACCTTCGTTGGCGAAGTCCGAATTGAAAACTCCAGCCAGCAATAGCCCCACGTCTACCCGATCCATGGCGGTGGAGAGGGAGAAGCGAAAAGGCGGTTCCAGGTCCAGGGCGAAGAAGCCCGCGGGGCCATCGGCTTCGGCACCCAAGGACTCCAAACGCCCACCTTCGAAGGATCCGGTGAACTCCTCGATGGTCAGGCGCGGTGCCACGTAGGTGAACTGAAAGTTGGCGTCCTCCAGGCGGCGTTCTGCGACCTGTCCAACCAATCCCTCGATGGTTCCACGGGCGCGCACGCGGCTGCCCTCGTAGTGCAGGTCCAACCCAAAGCTGCGGGTGTCTTCGACCTCCACAGGAAGTCCCATGCGGATGAATGCATTGCGCAAATGAACCTGCCCCTGGAGACGCAGCGCCGGGGGGCCATTGTCGGGGACAAATAGGGTCAAGTGCCCCGCGTCCACGTCGAAGGTGCCCTTTGCGCCCAATTCCGAAATCAAAGTGTGCAGCAATTCCGGTTCGAGGAAGGGCTCCAAGTGCAGTTCATCGATCGGTAGATTGGACGCGGAGAAATCCAAAACCACATCGGTTCCTGTCGCGTCGGGATGCACGGAAAGACTGTGCAGGTCGATGTGCGTTTCGCCCAAAAGGCCCGTCAGGTTCTTGCCGGTCCAAGACCCCGTTTCCTTGGACCAACTCACCTGACCCTTTAGGTCGCGCAGCAATTCTTTTCCCTGGGGTCCGAAACGGGCCAGGTCCAATTCCAGGCGCACGTCGACCTCCGGAGCGGATTCGGATCCAGGAGGGGCAAAGAGCAATTCGCAGGATCCGCTGATACGACCCTGCATGGGAATCGAGGCCGGGTCGAAGGCTTGGTAGCGGTCCCGGTCGGAAGCCAAGTATTGGCCGATCGCGCCCACGATCAAGGGTGATAGCACGTCGATGTCCGCCACTGCCAGGGATCCCGTGGCCTGCTGGTCGGGCTCGCTCAACATCAGGATCGAGAGCGGGAAGGGTTGGGTTCGGGACCCAAAGCGGCCAAGGATGTGGGTGCGAGTCCAGAGTCGTATGTCCTCGGGTTCCAATTCTTTCTTCCCAGGCTCGGCCTCGGAGCGGGCCAGAATCCGACCCTGCATGGAATTGGTCTCGATGGGGAAAGCGCCGGGCAATGCGCTAAGTCCTTCCCCGTGGGGGCGGGCTTCCGCAAAGGTTTGTATCTTGGATTGGGCGCTGACCTGCACGGATTGCAGAACCACATCGAGCCAACCGGTCAGGTGGGCTTGTTCGAAGATGGAACGAAGTTCGGGGTCGACCGCATCGATGGCGGACTTGAGTGCACTAGAGCGCAGGTTGAGCTCGGGCGCACTGAGTTGGGTCCAAGAATGCTCGGACAGTCCCTTGTGAAAAGTGGAATGGCCTGCGATGCGTAGTGGCGAGCGCGCCACAGGGCTGGTTCCCGCAGCCTCGAAACGAACCAATGCACTGGACTGGTTTACCCGATTGTCATCGGAGGTCAAAACCACCGATGCGGTCACGTCCTTCATCGGGATGGGGAATGGGCGCCAGCTGGCTGCTAACGTTTTGGCTCGCACATCGAGCTTGGACTTTAGGTTGTAGCGGCCGCGTTGACCCCAGTAATCCAATGCCAATTCCACGGCACCATCCCTGGGGGAGAAATCTGCCAAGACTTCCTGGGCGCCTTCCACGCCGGTCATGCCTTCGAAGGCTTGGAGCATGGGGTCATCGAAGGTCAAGTTTTGGCCGCGGATGGAAAGCCGCGAAGAGGCGATAAGCGGCAGTTCCTGTTGTGACGTGCGATAAAGCTCCCGGGTGCCTGGATCCACAAGCGGCGCCCAAACTCCCCCAGAAACCTGGGCCCGACCATCGCCCACGCGACCCTGCACCCCGTGGATGGCCGTTCGTTGGGAAAACTCCAGTCCGGGGACCGCAATGAAAACCACCTTGCCCACGGCCTCTTCGATGCGGCGTGGGAATCCCACGTTGCGTTGGCCCGCGCTCTTTGGATTGGGGGGGCCCACATAGGCCACGGACATGGTGCTTTCCGATTGGACTTGAACGGCCACGGGTAGGTGTGGAACCTTTTCCTCGAGCCAGCCCAGGTCTGCGGGCAGGCGAAGGCCCACCGCCAAGGCTACGGTTCCCTCCGGGTCCAACATCCCGCGTAGATTGGTCACCACCTTGGGGTGATTCAAACTCCTGGAGAACGCTTCGGATACCTCTAGGGAATCGGTTTGCAGCCAGAAGTCCGCCACGCTGTCGGGCCCCGCATCCCGGCCCAGTCGAGATTGCAGCCGTAGGTCCACTTCGTTCCAACGGGTGAGGGCCTGGGCCCGCCCGCTCCACGCCTGACGCAGCCGCCAATCCTGGGATCGGCGCCCCACGTACGTGCCTTCGAAATCCAAATCCAGGTTTTGAAGGCTTTGCTGGTTCGGACCCGGGGCGGTCAAGGGTGTGTAGGCGTCGCGCAGGCTCAGCCGCAGTTCCGCGCTGGTCTTGTTGCCCGCTGCGAGGGGAATGCCCACCTTGGCTTCCAAAGACAAAACCCCTTGGATCGGGTTGCGCTGCCAGGCAGGAACCCAGTGGGCCAGTAGGGGAGCAAGGTTGGTCGTGGCCAAGTCCACGTGGTGGGCTTGAATTTGAACGCGTAGGGGAGCCCCTTCCACGAGACGAGCGCGAGCGACGATCTGCTGCGGGGCACCCATTTGCACCCCTTCCTCATCATCCAATGCCAGGGTGGGAAGAAGCCAGCGGGCCAGGAGGGAAAGGCCTTCATCGGACGGTTTGTTTTCCACCCAAAGGCTTCCCTGGTCCCACTTCTTTCGACCATCGAAGTATTGAACCATCAGGCCCTCCACCAGCACATGCGGCTGAATGTGGAGTCCAGGCTTGGAAGGGGAGGAATCGGTTTCCTGGGAGGCCAGGTCCTGGCGCAGCAGTTTCAATCCTTCCTCGGAGAAATGAACGTGGCCCCCTTTGGTTTCGATGCGCTCCAGGAAGAATCCCGTGGACAGGCCAAAGCCGAGGACCAGCCGAACATCGCGCAGGGAGACCTCCAATTCCTCGGAGGTTGCGTCACCCATGATGCGCACATCCGACAAATTGAGGCTGCGGGAGAGCCAACCGATGCGGGAGTCTCCCAATTGTGCTTGCAGTCCGAGTGGCGTGAGCGCGGCTTGGGCCCGGCGTCGGACCATGCGGCTCAACACGCCCGTGCTCTCGACGAAGGCTGTGCCGATGAAGAGCAGGATGACAGCCCATCCCGCGAGCGCGCCCAGGCGCTCCCACGAAAGCACGCGGGAGGATCTCCCGGCGAGGCGCCTACGGCTCTTTTTGCTCGACCCTTCCTGCATACCCTGTGGTCCCTTCATGCAAAAGCCCTGTCCTTTGCATCCCTAGATGGGGACCGTTTTCTCCCTCGGAAGTATAACAAGACCGTTCCGGCCCCCGGGGAATCCCCCATTGAATGGCGCCTTGCGAGGAAGCCAAGCGCGCCCCTCAAACCCCTCTTCCTGCCCTTGCGTTGGCGGCGGATGCGGAGACGGAGGGAATGTTTGCGATGGTGGCAAGGGGGGCGGGTTGGCCGGGGACCGCAATCTGCTCACCGCCCACAAACAGTTGGCTCACGCGCCGCCCGATCGAACAGGAGATCTCGTAGGGGATGGTTCCCGCATGGTTGGCGAGCTCGGCCAACGAGATGGACTGGCCGCCGTCGGAGCCCACCAGGGTGGCGATTTCGCCCACCTGGATGTCCCGGATATGTCCCACATCGACGGTGGTGTAGTCCATGGAAATGCGGCCCACGATGGGGGCCCGTTGCCCGCGAATCAGAACTTCACCGCCCTCGGCGGCACGCCAAGGGAGGCCGTCCGCGTAACCGATGGGGAGGGTGGCGATTCGAGTGGCTTCCGGCGCTTTCCAGGTGGATGCGTAACCCACGGGGGTTCCCTTGGGCACGTCCTTCAGGAAAACGATCTGACTGCGCAAGCCCATGACCGGTCGCAATTCTTGGGCATGGTCGATGGAATCGGGCAGCACTCCATAGGCGGCCAAGCCAGGACGAACCGTGCCATAGCGATCTCCGAGCCCCGTAAAAATGCCCGCAGAGTTGGCCAAGTGTACCCAACCCAGGTCTTCCGTAACCGTGCGGGCCGCGGCCAGGAAACGGTCAAAAACGGCGGATTGCAGCATTCCTTGGGGGTCTTGAGCCCCATCGGTAGCGGCCAAATGGGTCATGACGCCGGCCAACTCCAGCTGGGGGGTGGCGTGGATTTCTTCCAGCAGACTCAAGGCCCGGGCGGGAGGGATCCCCAATCGGCCCATGCCGGTATCCACATTGAGATGAACCTTGGCCTTGCAGTTCATGCGGCCGGCCAATTCCGCCAGGGTGCGCGCTCGGTCACCCGCGTGTAGGCCCAAGTGGATGTCATAGCCCAGGCAATCGCGAAGTTCTTCGTCCACCACGGTGCCGAGCACAAGGATCGGAACTCGAATGCCCGCATGGCGAAGTTCCAGGGCCTCCGCAGATGTGCCCACTCCCAAGGCTCCAATGCCGCACCGCACTGCGTGATGGGCGATCCCGACGGAGCCGTGTCCGTAGGCGTCCGCTTTCACCACCAACATGATCCGAACGCCCGCCCCTGCAGCTTGGCGAATGCTAGCGAGGTTGTGCCCCAGCGCATCCAAATTGATTTCTGCCCAAACCCTCTTCGCATCCATGCGATCAAGATAACGGGCGGAGTTCGCCGAAGGAAACCGAGGCTTTCCTTCCGACAAGATCCCCTTCCGCTTTGGGGATATTTTTGGAGGAAAATCCCCAATTCGGGCCTTATTCCCGGGGAAACGGGCGAACTCGTAAGTGTTTTTCGGGGGGGGCGGGTGGCCGTAAGTGCTGCGCGCATGGGAAGTGCGGCGAAGGAAACGCTGAATTTTAGCGTTATTCCCTGAATGAAGGCGTTGACACGACCATTCCCGAGTTTCATTCTACAAGCGCGTCACAGAACTCCGTTGCTCACTTTCGAGCATCAGTCCACATCGTCGCTCAGGGCGGCAAAGGAAACTGCACTATGGCACGTAAAGCCAAAAAGAAGGCCACCAAGAAGAAGGCCACGAAAAAGAAGGTCACGAAAAAGAAAACCGTCAAGCGCGGCAAGAAGAAAGCTACCGGTGATCTGATCATCAGCAAGAGCCGCACCAAGGCTGCTGCTGGCATCAACGTCTCCGGCGACTTCTACGTTGCTCTCGACGAAGCCGTTCGCGGATTGATCGCCACCGCTGAGGCTCGTGCCGAGTCCAACGGTCGCCGCACCCTGCGCCCCCAGGACCTGTAGGTTCCAGGGAACGTATGCATCGGGCTGCCCTCCTTTGTTGGAGGGCAGCCCGATTTGGTTTAAGTCCGCAAGCGAGGGTGGCATGCCACGCACCGCATGCTCAAAAACGCCGGATTGCTTGAGCTGCGACCCGCGTGACCCCAATACTCGCCGGAACGGGCTCGATCCCGAATGTTCGTATTAAGCCCCGAATTCGGCCATATAGAGCGGTCTGACCTGTTCGGGTGACGAGGTCCCCTCGCGTTCTATCTGACGCAAACCCAGGTGCAACAAGGCGCCCGCATTGGGAGCCGCATCGGTGCGCCAAGGGTGCGTTGAACGCTCCTCCCCGTGCAGCAGGGCCAGTGTCTTGGAGTCTCCGAGCAGCACGCTTTCGGGCAGCTCAAGGGCCCGTGCTTCCGCAACCTTTAGGCGATAGGGTGCATTCTCAATGAGCAGGTCGTCCTCTGCCTTGGTGTAAGTTGCCAGGTAGAGGGCACCCCCGCGGGCATCGAGTACAACCGTGCCCCGTTCCCCGACTTGGAGGCTGGCCCAGGCCGTGGCAGCCACCGAAGGCACCGCACAGAGCTTCGCGCCCAGGCCTTCCGCCAATCCCAGGGCGATGGTGCATCCCACGCGCAGTCCCGTGAAACTGCCCGGACCGATTCCCACATGGACGCAGCGCAAATGGGAGCGTTCCAAACCCATGTTGTCCAGGCTGGTTTCGAGTAGGGGTAACAGGTCGCTGGCATGGGCCACGTCGTCCGCCAGGTAATCCATCTCGATGGATCCCGGGCGCGCCACGGCCAGGGATGCCTGGCGTGTGGAAGTCTCGAGCGCGATATCGAAGGCGTGCGAGTCCATGGCTTCGGTCAGTGGGAACCGATCGCGTTGCGGATGACCCCGGCCAATTCCTCGGCCTGGGTGCGAATACGTCCTGCATCCAAGCCTTCCACCATGACGCGAGCCAGGTTTTCCGTGCCCGAATAGCGCAGTAGAATGCGTCCATCCTCGCCCAATTCCTCGTTGCAGGCATCCATCAGCTGGGTGAGCCCCGCGATGGTGTCCAGGGCCGGCTTGCTTTCCACGGGCACACCGAGGAGCACCTGGGGCATGCTGGTGAAGGGCTCGGTCAGTTGAGAAAGGGTCTTGCCCGTTTCGCGCATGACTCGCAGGACGGCCAGGGCGGTCACCATTCCATCGCCGATGAAATCGTTGCGCTCGCCGAGAATCACGTGCCCCGATTGCTCGCCACCGATTTCCAATGTTTCGTTGCGGAGGGCTTCGACCACGTTGCGATCGCCCACGCCCACTTCGGAAACGCTCACCCCGGCGTCTCTTAGGGCCCTGTGCAGTCCCCGGTTGCTCATGACAGTGGCCACGATGCGGGAATCCTTGAGTTGCTTTTGAGCTTGCGCGTGCAAGGCCAGCACCATGAGGATTTCGTCCCCATCCACCAACTTGCCCAGTTCGTCCACGAGCAGACAGCGGTCACCGTCGCCGTCCAGGGCGATTCCGATGTCGGCCTTTTTGTTGCGCACGGCGGCCAGCAGGGCTTCCGGGTGGGTGGAGCCGCAATCCTTGTTTATGTTTTCACCGTCGGGTTCATCGGCGATGGCGTGCACCTTGGCACCCAGGCGCCCCAGGGCCTTGGGGCCCGATCGGCTGCCGGCGCCATTGGCGCAATCCACCACGATCGTCATGGAATTGAGATCCAACCCCTTGCCCCAATGGGCTTCCAAGTGCTTGAGGTAGTGGGCTTCCAGGCTCGGGTTGTGTTTGGGCCTTGGAGTCTCGGGGAAGTCCATTTCTCCGCTGGGGCCGTGGAGCAGGGCTTCGATGCGGTCCTGCACCTCGTCCGCCAGTTTGTCGCCCTGGCCATTGAAGACTTTGATGCCGTTGTCCCGGGCGGGGTTGTGGGAAGCGCTCACCATGATGCCAAGTTTGTAGTCCTCGTGGCGGGTGAGCCAGGCGAGTCCGGGCGTGGGCAGCAATCCTGCGCTCTCGGCTTGAATGCCCGCAGCGGCCAATCCCCGGGCCAATGCGGCTTCCAGAATCGGACCGGAGCGGCGTCCGTCATGGGCCAAAAGGGCCTTGATGGGGGCTTTGGCCCCGGCGCCTTGGACCAGGGCCGTTCCCACGGCCCATCCGATTTGGGTGGTTCCGTCGGCGGATAGCCAACCTGAACCGGCCAGTCCGCGAATGCCGTCGGTTCCGAAAATTTTGTCACTCATGAAATCAGTCCTGGGGAGAGTTGCCCCCGGTGTCGTTTTCGCTGGATTCCCCGGGGTCCAGGGGCCTCAACCTAAGCGTAGTATCCTCCGCATGTAGAACCACCTGGAAAGGGATATCATTGCGGTTAGCCACCTCAGGCGAGACTCGATCCTTGAGCGCCTTCGGCAGCTTCTCGAGCCAATCCTGGCCGCCGAGCACCTTCACTTCGATGTTGGCGAGCATGGATCCATCGGGTCGGGGTTGGTCCACGTCCACATAGACCCGGCTATGTTTGTTCACATAGTCCCGCAGGTAGATGGAGAGGCTGGTGCGCTCCTCCTCCGTTGGATTCTCCATCAGCGGCGGGACCCAAATCTCCAAGCGCACCCGGCTATCCGGGCGCTGGAAGCGCGATAGGGGGTTGGGCTGGCCTGGGTCGAAGGTGACCAGTACAAGGTCTTTTGTGATCTCTCCCAGAAGCTTCAGGTGTGGGCTGAGATCCACCTCGGCGTATAGGGAACCTTTGATTTCAAAGCCCTCGTCCCGCAGGGCTTGGCTTAGCAGGAGGGGACCGGTCCAAGTTCCACCGGTGGAGTCGCCCACCTCAAGGGGGGCGAACTCCAGCCAGTTTTTGCCTGTGGCTTCAAGCTCTTGGATACGCTCCATGGGCCCCAGTAGCTGAAATTGGTTGGGGAGGAATCGCACCTCATCCGAGAATTTCAAATGCGCGGGTAGCTCTCCGCGGGTCAAGGACACCTGGGCCGGGAGGGGCGTCATGGTGCGATGCACATAGCTTTCAAATGCCAAAGTGGGGGCTGCTCCATCCCATTCCACTTCGAGCCCCTTGATGATGCGGCCGGCTCCCCAAAGGAATTCATCCGCATCCAGAATCCGGTTCGTGGCGGTGTCCGGGGTGAGCTGCAGAATGCCACCGATTCCGTTGCCAAGTTCCTGGATCTGGATGCGCGGACCGCGCACTGTGATCCGGAGTTTTTCCTGGGCATTGGGTGAAACGATGCGCAATTCCGTTCCTCCGGCGGTTTCTGAGGCCGGGGGGCGAATCCAAAGCTGGTTGGTGATCGGGACACCCAGGGCTTGGTTGGGGTCGGCGGTGTGCACGTCCAGGGTGAACTCTGCGATTTCGGTGACGCGTTCGTGGGCCGCCAGGAACAGGGCCAAACCCAAACCGATGGAGATCAGTTTTTGGGCCCAGTGTGCTGTGAATAGGGAACGGAGGATGGATCCGATCGGTTGTTTGGTTGTGGGCTTGTCCGGGTTGATTCCCAGTCGCTCCTGGAGAACGTCCCGGATCGCATTGGTGGAGATGCGGGAGAGCATGGAGCCTTCGTGGGCCACGGAAATTCCCCCGGTCTCCTCGGAGACCACCACGGTCAGCGCGTCTGATTCTTCCGCCATGCCGAGGGCGGCCCGGTGCCGGGTTCCAGTCGTTTTGCTAAGTCCTTCATCCTCGGAGAGGGGGAGGATCGCGCCGGCAGCCACGATGCGCTCGCCACGGATGATGACGGCCCCGTCGTGCAAAGAGCCCTTGTCCTGGAAGATACTCTCCAGGAGGAGAGCGCTGGCGGCCGCGTCCAATCGCACCCCCTTGTCGATCAGGGCGTCCAGCGCGGTTTGACCTTCGATCACGATCAGCGCGCCCTGCTTGCGCTTGGCCATGCGGGCCACGGCGCTGGCGACTTCACCCACGGTCTCGGTGCTGTCGGACTTCATGAATCGGCTCAAGAGTCCCTGTTCTCCCAAGCGCAGGATCCCGCGCCGCAACTCGGGCTGGAAAATCACAACAAGAACCATGATGACCACCCCAAAGATGGCGTCCATGATCTGCTCGAGTTCGTGCAATCCCCAGGCGCGTGCCAAGGAGTACAAACCGACCCCGACCACCAAGAGAGCCACGCCCAATCCCCGGACCAATCCGCTACCCCGCGAGATACGCAGCAAGGAAAGCACCAAGTAGACCCCTGCGACAAGGATCAGAACCTGCAAGGCGTTTTCCAGGGTGAATTCGGGCACTAGGTGGCGTGGGGTGTGGGGTTTTGAATGGCGTGGGCGACCTGGGCGGCTTGCACCATGGCGCTCACATCATGGACTCGCAGAATGGAGGCTCCTCCGGCGATGCAAGCGAATAGGGCGGCAGCTGTGCCTCCCAGGCGATCGGTGGGCAGGGCTCCAACCGGGCCAGGGGTCCTATTCTCTTCGGCATTTGCCAGGTGGTCGATAAAGGACTTCCTCGATACACCCAGGAGCAATGGACAGCCTAGGGATTTCAATTCCCAAAGTCGCCGAAGAAGGGAAAGGTTATGGTCCAAGCGCTTGCCGAACCCAATGCCGGGGTCAATGCAGAGGTTTTCAGGCGCGATCCCGGCGGATTTGCACGCTTCTAGTCGAAGGCGGAGCCACCCCGTGACCTGGGACACCACATCGCCGTAATGGGCGGATTGCTGCATTTGGTCGGGCCTATCCGGGCAATGCATGGCGATGAACGGGGCGGAGCGTTCCGCCACCATGGGCAGCATGCCGGGATCGAAAGTGCCCGCGCTAATGTCGTTGACCCAGTCGGCACCGGAGTCCAGGGCCCGGCGCGCCACTTCGGCCTTGGTGGTATCGATGCTGATCGGCATGCCGAGGGAGCCAGCCAGGGATTCGATCACCGGACCCACCCGGGTCCATTCCTCCTCGACGGAAACCGGATCGGAGCCAGGTCGCGTGGACTCGCCTCCAATGTCCAAGATGTGCGCGCCCTGGTCGCGCATTTCCAGGGCTCGTTCCAATGCGCTTGTCCCCTCAGCGTACTTGCCTCCGTCCGAAAAACTATCGGGGGTCACGTTGAGGATTCCCATGATTCGCGGCCTGGGCGCCGGCGTCGTGGCGGCGCACCATGTCCGATGGAGCAGGCGTGCCAATTCGCTTTCCCCGCGCAGTGTGGTCTCCGTGAAGCTCCAAAGGCCTTCGACCTGGCGGGTACCCAGGGTGTCCTCGTCGACCGGCCGATAGGCGACGGGCTCCATGTGGGCGAGTTGAAGGAGCTCCCGGCGCCAAGAGTGCCCCGGTGCGTCCGGGGAGCGAAGGGGGCACAGGGCAAAGCGCTGGAGGGGAGATCCGTCTTCGGCCCGACAGGAGTCGATCCAGCGCGGGCCCAGGGCGAGCGCCGCCGGACTGACAAGCGCTTGCCAGGGCCCGGCGGGTTGGCCGCCCAGCAGTGAATCACGGGAGGGGGCGGTCATGGCTCCGTGGGGGTTAGGCCGGGGAAAGACCGGCTTCGCCTGAGAATCCGGGAAGGTCGTCCCCGTCGGCCGTGCTGGTCTCGGGACCGGTGACGGCCTCCTTTGCCGGGGGAGTAGGGGTCTCCTCTTCGGGCGGCTTGGGTCGCAGGCTCGCGGGATCGGCACCCTCGATCAGTTTGAAAATCTCAACGCGGTCCAGGGTCTCGTACATCATGAGGCCTTCCGTGAGTCGTTCCATCGCTTCACGGTTCTCCTCGAGGATGCTCTTTGCATGGGCGTGGCCCTCGCGCAGCATGCGTTCGATTTCTTCGTCGATGATGCGCGCGGTTTCTTCGGAGTGGCGCTTGCTGCCCATGACCTCGGTTCCAAGGAAGTCGGATCCTTGGCGCTCCGCGTAATTCACGGGGCCCACCCGGTCGCTCATGCCCAGTTCGCTGACCATGGAGCGCACCAGTTTCGTGGCGCGGCTGATGTCGTCACTAGCACCTGCCGAGATGTCGTCACAGAAGATTTCCTCGGCCACGCGACCCCCGTAGAGCAAGGCCACTTGGGCGAGCATCCATTTGCGTCCGTAACTGTGGGTCTCCTTATCCGGCAGCATGTGGGTCGAGCCGAGGGATCGCCCGCGGGGCACGATGGTCACCTTGTGGGGCGGATCGGCCGCTTCAATTTTTGCTGCGACCAGGGTGTGGCCCGCCTCGTGGTAGGCCGTGTCCTTGAGGTCCGCTTCTTCGATCTTCATGGAAGTCTTCTTGCGACCGTAGCGCACCTTTGTGGTGGCTTCGTCCAAGTGTTCCATTTGGATTGTGTCGCAATCGGCCAGGACGGCCATGATCGCGGCCTCGTTGACGATGGCGGCCAGGTCGGCTCCGGAGTACCCGGGAGTGCCCTTGGCGAGGGCGGCGGGGTC
>JARGOW010000045.1 GCA_029212955.1 Planctomycetota bacterium
GCGCCTGCAAGTCAGCAGCTGCAATCCAGCCTTCGTCGAGGCTGAGGGCCCGCACGTTCACAGGACCATCACCCTTGCCCCCCATGCCGTGGCACGGGGCGCAGTAGATTTTGAACTTGGTCTGGCCCAGGTCCAACAGGTCGGGGGTCAAATCCATGGGCAAGCCCGTGTGATACTCATCACCGGTCTTAAAGACCTTGAGGGCATCGTCGGCCATGGAACCCACGGCCACGGTGCCTTCCACCTCTTTGCGCATGGCCCGGCCGTCCGCAAAGATGGCCTTGCCAGCCGTGTTGTCGAACTGGACATCCGACTTGGCGGGCTTCATGACCTTCAAGTGCGGGAAGATGCCCTTCTCGCTGGCGAAGTTGCCACTGGCCGTTTGACCCTTGTTGAACCACTGGAAGTCCATGTCATGGACCAGGTGAATTCGGGGCTGGGTGCTGGTGGTGTAACGAGCCCGCAGGATCAACACGATGGGAATCAACGCCACCATGGTCATGATCAAGCCTGCGCCGTGGATCCCAAGGGGAAGGCTGGCACGGGTGGGGTCCGCCGGAACGGGAAGCACCTTGGCCGCCCCCACGTCGCCGAGGAAGGAACCCTTCTCGTCGTACTTGGGGTCGGTGGAATCCACCACGATCGCAAAGCGATCACCGGTGATGTCCTTGAACTCAGGAACGCGGAAAAGGGGGTTGGACCAACGCGGGAACCCGTTCAGGATCAGCATGCCGAAGAAGGCGCCGAACGCAGAGAACAGGATGGTCATCTCGAAGGCCACCGGGATGTTCGCCGGAAGGCTGAAGAACGGCTTGCCAGAGATGATGTACTTGTAGTCGTAGGCGTTCATCCAGTACTGCATGATCATGGCACACGTGGTGCCAGTGAGTCCGCAGACAAGCACGATCCAGGGCAGAATGGTCGGCTTGATGCCGGCCGCCTTGTCCAGGCCGTGGATCGGGAAGGAGCTGTGCGCCTCCCACTTGGTGTAGCCGGCGTCGCGCATCTTGCGACTGGCGTTCACCAGGGAATCCACGTCATCGAAAAGGCCCATCACGCCCACGGGGGGCACGTACTGGTTTTGGTCGCTTGAGGAATTACTCATGGGAACCTCCGTCGTGGTCACCGTGGCCGGCATGGCCTTCGGGCACCACAGTCTTCACTTCAGCCATCGCAACGATCGGCAGGAAGCGGCAGAACAGAAGGAACAGGGTGAAGAAGAGTCCGAAGCTGCCCAGGAAGGTCAGCATGTCAACGATGGTCGGCTTGAAGTAACCCCAGCTCGAAGGCAGGAAGTCCCGGCTGAGCGAGGTGACCGTGATCACGAAACGCTCAAACCACATGCCGATGTTCACGAACACGGCCACGGTCATCATGATCGGGATGGAACGGCGCGCTTTCTTGAACCAGAAGATCTGCGGCGAGATCACGTTGCAGCTCACCATGGTCCAGTAGGCCCAGGCGTAGGGACCAAAGGCCCGGTTGATGAACGCGAAGGACTCGAACGGGTTGCCGCTGTACCAGGCGATGAAGAACTCGGTGGCGTAGGCGTAACCCACCAGGGAACCGGTGGTCAGGATGATCTTGTTCATCACATCCAGGTGGTTCATGGTGACGATGTCCTTGAGCCCGAAGAAGGCCCGGGCGGGAACCATCAAGGTCACCACCATGGCAAATCCGGAGAACACGGCGCCGGCCACGAAGTACGGCGGGAAGATCGTGGTGTGCCAGCCCGGAAGCTGGGACACGGCGAAGTCGAAGGACACGACCGAGTGCACGGAGAGCACCAGGGGCGTGGCCAGACCCGCCAAAATCAGATAAGCCTTTTCAAAGCGGGACCATTCCCGGCCCGAACCCGTCCAGCCCACGGAGAGCACCCCGTAAGCGAAGCGGCGCACCTTGGAGACCGAGCGGTCACGCAGTGTGGCGATGTCCGGGATCATGCCCATGTACCAGAAGAGCAGCGAAACGGTGGCGTAGGTACCCACCGCAAACACGTCCCACAGGAGCGGCGACCGGAAGTTCGGCCAGAGGCTCATCTGGTTGGGCAGCGGGAACAGGTAGAACGCCAACCAAACCCGACCGATGTGTACGCCCGGGAAGATACCCGCGCAACACACCGCAAAGATGGTCATGGCCTCCGCGAACCGGTTCACACCCGTTCGCCAGTTCTGCCTGGTTAGGAACAGGATGGCCGAGATGAGCGTACCCGCGTGACCGATGCCGACCCAGAACACGAAGTTCACGATGGGCCAGCCCCAGAAGACCGGGTTGTTGTTACCCCAAACGCCGACGCCCGTGAAGATCAAGTACGCGAGCATGACGCCCAGCAGACTCAACAGGCTCAGGGAGATCGCGAATGCGATGTACCAGGCCTTGGGCGGTTTCGGGAGCTCGGAGATTCCCGCAACCGTATCGGTGATTGCGGTTAGACCGACGCCTTCCGCTGTGAGAAGCGGGCGTTGTCTCGGATCGTCCTCTGAGGGGATACCGTTAATGGCCGTTTGCGTCATGGCTGCTCTCGGTAGAGGCTACGGGCTGAAGCGCGGGGTTGGGGTTGTTGACTCGCGCCAGGTACTGGGTACGCGGCTTGATGTTGAGTTCTTCCAGAAGGGCGTAGGAACGCGGACCGGACTGGGCCTGCGCCACGACGGCTTCCTGGTTGTTCAAGTCACCGAATTGGATGGCCTTGGGCGGGCAAGCGTCCTGGCAAGCCGTGGTGACTTCACCATCGACCAGGCTGCGGTCATCGTTCTTGGCCGTGATCTTGGCCGACTGGATACGCTGCACACAGTAGGAGCACTTCTCCATCACACCCCGGCTTCGCACCGAGACGACCGGGTTGTTGCCCAGTCCCATCAACTCCGGATCGCGACCGAAGAAGCGCTTGGGGAAGTGGAAGTAGTTGAAGCGACGCACCTTGTAGGGGCAGTTGTTGCCGCAGTAGCGCGTTCCCACGCAGCGGTTGTACACCATGTCGTTGAGACCCTCTTCCGAGTGGGTGGTCGCAGCGACGGGGCAAACCTCTTCGCAGGGTGCGTTTTCGCAGTGGGCGCAGGCCACCGGCTGGGCGGCCATGCTGGGCGAATCGGGATCGCCGCGGTAGTACGAATCCAAGCGGATCCAGTGCATTTCGCGACCCTTGCCGACCTCGTCCTTACCCACGATCGGAATGTTGTTCTCCGCCTGGCAGGCCACAACGCACGCGCTGCAACCGTCGCAGGTGGACAGGTCGATGGTCATGCCCCACTTGTAGCCGTTGTACTCGTGGGAGGTCCACAGGGACTCGAGCGGCGGGTGGTGAGGGGTTTCGTGCACCTGGAAATCAGGATGCTTCTTGTACTCCTCTTGGCTGGCCGTGCGGATCAGCTGGGGCAGGCGTGCCTCGCGTCCCTTCATGCCCGTCTCGTCCACCAGGTGGTGTTCCTGGGTGGTCGACAGGGGGAAGGTCTTGCCGAGCTTGCTCACCGTGGCCTGGGCCACCATGAACGGGGCGGCTGCGGTGCGCAGGGGCGCCACGTCGACTCCCACCGGATCCACGCCCTGGAGGCGATCGCCGCCGATGGCGCCGGCCGCCGTGCGGCCATATCCCATGGCCAGGGCCATGCTGCCCTTGGCTTGACCGGGCGCCACGTACACGGGCGCTTCCACGCTCGAGCCGCCGGCGGTCACGGTCACCAGATCACCGGTGGTCACGTGCATTTCCTTGGAGTCGGCCGGGCCGACCAGGAGCACGTTGTCCCAAGTGAGCTTGGTCAGATACTCGGGCAGCTCCTGCAGCCAACCGCTGTGGGCGTAGCGACCGTCGCCGATTTTATCGCAGGGGTAGAGCAAGAGCTCCAAGCCCGAGGTTTGACCGGCGGCCAATTGAACCGCGGCTCCCCCACCGAAACCCACCGAAAGCGCGCGACCGGCGGAACCGGCCAACATGCCATCGTGCAGGGTCTTGCGCCAAACGGAGTCGCCTCCACCCTGGGAAGCGGCCACGCCGTCAAAGGCGCGTCGCACCAGGTCCTTGCCCGCGAGCGGCGTCTCCTCGACCAAAGCCGAGAGAACTTCGCTGGCCGTGCGGCCACCGTGCAAGGGGTGCATGGTGGGCTGAACCACCGTGTAGGTGCCATCGAAGGAACGGGCGTCGCCCCAGGACTCCAGGAAGTGGGCCATGGGCATGTGCCATTGGCACATGCGACTCGTTTCGTTGGCGTATACGGAAAGGTGTGCGCTGAAGGGCACCTTGCCCAAGCTTTCGCCGAAACCAAGATCGCTGGGTGCGTCGTAGGCCGGGTTGCCACCCAGGATCAGAAGCACTTCCACACCACCGGAGCCCATGGCGCCGGCCAGGTCTTGCAACCCGGCGCTGCCAGCGGCATCCAGCTCCGTGGGAGCTTCGATCACGGTCAGGGTCTGGCCCAGGGCGCCGAGACGCTCGTTGATGGCCAGGGCCCGAGCGTGTACTTCGGCGGGCAGGTGATCCCCCACCACGATCAGGGCCTTGCCCTTCTGTGCCATGAGGTCGGCTGCCAGCGCGTGGGCAAACTCGGCGGCGACCCCGTTGAGGCCTTCGCCTCCGGAGACATCCATGCCGGTCAAGCCAAGCTGACTCAGTTCACCCTGCAAACCCTGCAGGAAGTTGCCCATCTGCGAAGGACGCAAGGGCAAGCGGTGATCGGCGGTGGCGCCCACCTGGGTGAAGCGACTCTCCACGGCGTACAGGCGACTCATCTCCCCATCGGGGTTGCGGGTCAGCGCGTAATCGGCGCGGTGGCGAACCCCATCCGCATGACCGGCGAGGAAGTCCGCGTCCAGGGCCAGGATGGTGCGTGCGGCGGCGAAATTGTGGACCAACCGCAGACCTTCGCGGCCCGAAGCCTGGGTCAGGCCCTGGCCGGGTGCGGCCGAGTTGGCGGGCGCCCACTGGGCCCAACGGGCCTTGGGAAAGGCCTTCATGAAGCGCGAACGCATGGATGCCAGGGTCGGCGAAGCGCTGACATCGGCCAGCACGGCCACCTTGGCCCCATCGCCCTTGCGAGCTTCAAGACTGGTGCTGAGGGCGGCCATGGCGGCTTCCCAGTTGGAAACCTTAGGCTGGCCATCGGCGAACTGGGCCACACCGCGGCTGCGGTCGGGGTCGTAGAACTCGAGGATCGCCGCCTGGGCTTGCACGTCGCTGGCACCGGAGCAAGCGGGGTGACCCGGGTTGCCGTCCACCTTAATGGGTCGGCCGTCCACGGTGGTCACGTGCAGGGGAAGGGCGACGCCGTCGCGCTCCATGGCGGTGCTGAATTTCTTACGATCGCCGGGGATGTATCCCTCCGGGCGCTCGGCGAAGGGCTTCAGCTCTTCCTTTTCGTAACGACAGCTGGAGGCTCCGGCCAGGGCGGCGGAAGCTCCGATCAGCTGCAGGAAGCGGCGGCGGTCCACGGGGCCCAGGAGATCGGGCTCGGCGGCGGGGAATTCCTTGGCCACGAGCTTCTCGAACTCGGGGTCGTTCTCAAACTCGCGCAGGCTTCGCCACATGGCGGGCGCGTCGGTGATGTTCTTTTGACTCATGACTTAGCGGTGGCAAGTGGAACAGCTTGTGGAGGGGTTCACCGAGCGCACGGACGAGGGGTCCACTCCGCCGGGGGGCGGGGTCCAGGTCATGTTGGTGACCTGGTCGACGGGACGCATGATCTCATCGGCGTTGCGGTGGCAATCGAGGCACCAGCCCATGCTGAGGGGCTTGACCTGCTCGACCACTTCCATGGTGTCGACACGACCGTGGCATTCCACACAACCCACTCCGCGGGCCACGTGTGCGCTGTGGTTGAAGAAGACGTGATCGGGAAGGTCGTGGACCTTGACCCACGGGATCGCGATTCCGGTTTCAGCACTCTCCCGAAGGAGCGACAACTTGGGGCTGTCCTTCTTCACAGTGGCATGGCAATTCATGCAAGTGCTTGTGGCCGGCAAGGTGGCAGCTGCCGTTTTATCCACGTTTTGGTGGCAATAACGGCAATCGATGCCCAACTCACCCGCATGCAAGCGGTGGCTGTAGGGAATGGGCTGCTGGGGAGCATAGCCCACTGCGAGAGTGTCCGGGGACGCGCCAAAAGCAACCAGTCCGACGGCGTACAATCCTCCCCCAATAACCATTAGGGGGATCATCAGTCGGATACGGTTGGCCCAGCGCGGGAAGTGGAATAGGTCCATGGAGATTTTCCGCTTGCACCGAAAAAGGGGTTACGGGCCAAGAGAAATAACCTTTGGAGCCAGGCATGTCGATACGGAGCCCGGATCTGTTTGCAATTTCCCCTTGAGAAACAAACACCTCTCGAAATTGCGAGCACGGCCCATTCGCCAAGTCGCGAATTTGGAATCCACACGACCGGAGAAGTTTCACTCACCGCAACTGAAACCCAGTCTCAATAGCACCAAATCAGTGCTAACTATAAACCCCGCACAGGCAAGGATTTCGCAACTTAGAAGGCCCGGCCAAAGTCCACTCCAACCGCGCGGATGGGTGCCCCCTATCAATCCACCCCAGGATTTTGGCACAAGAACCATCCCGGGCGCATACACCCGCTCCCAACCAGGCCCCGGTTCCTCCCCCGCTCACGAATGGGGACCTCCCGTCAGGCTTGTCCAAGGGCGCGGCCTTCCACGCACTCGATCCCACCATGAGCCTTCCCATCGCCCCCCGTCCCTGGCGCCTCCGCCTTTGCGCCGTGGCCGCCACCGCCTCCCTAGCCTTCGCCCAGGAGGCCTCCGTTCCCAGCATCGAGGAAGTTCAGGCCCAACTGGCCGCCGTCGAACAACTGGAGCCGGAAGCACAAAACGGACAGGCCGAAGTCTTGCAGCAGGCCATCGACGCCCTCAAGCGCGCCGCGGAAGTACGCCTCAAGACCCAGCAATTCGAATCTGAGATTTCGGAAACGCCCCGGCTACACGCCGCCATCCTGGAGGAGCTCGCCACGCCCGCTGTGGAACCGGAATTGCGTGCCGACACGAAACTGGCCCTATGGGAACTGGAAAGCCGTTCGGACCAGGCCCAGGCGGACCTGGCCTCCCTGCGCACCCTGCTCGAGACCCTGGAAACGACCGCCCAATTCCGTACCCAACGCGCCGCCGAATTGCCCGACGAGATCGCCACGGCGCAGCTCACGCTTTCCGCTGCGGAAGAAGCGCTAGCCAGCGTCGCGATCGATTCGAACAATCCGTCCCGTCGAACCCTTTTGCTCGCGCAGGTGGATGAATACCGCGCCATAAGCGACCAACTGGAAAAGGAGCGCGGAGCCTACGAAGCACGCCGGGAGGTCCTCCCCCTGCGACGCGACCGCGCCTTGCGCCGAACCTCGGTCGCGCAAACCGTGGCCAATTTCTGGAAAGCCCAAGTCGACGAAAGAAGGGCGCGAGACGGCGAATCCGCCGCAAAGAATGCAAAACAGAAACTGGAGGAGGTCACCGACCGATTCCCCTCCCTCGGCAAACTGGCCACGCGCAATCGCGAATTGGCCGCCATGCGAACCGGCGACTCTGGTCTTCCCCGACGCATCTCGAGCGCGCGCGCATCCAAGGAACAGACCCAGCTTCAACTGGATGAAATCCGCCTGCGATACAACTCCGCACGCGCCCGCATCAAAGCCGGCGGATTGACCGAAGGTATGGGCTCTATCCTGCGCAGGGATTACGAATGGTTGCCAGCAGCTTCCACCCTGAAAACCCAGTCCGCGGACCGCAAAAAAAACCTTTCTGCCATCCTGCTGGATACGATCGCACGGGAGGAGGAACGCGACGCCATCCGCGAATTGGAGCCGGCCACGGATCGTCTGCTGGCCAGCCTGAAACAGGAATCCCCGTCGGAGGAATTGCGCACCGCCGCCCGTGAGCTGCTCACCACCCAACGCACCTCCGTGCAGGCCGTGGTGGATGAACTCAAAACGCTCTCGGGCATCCACTACGACACGGAAGAACTGGCCGTCACCCTGGCGATCGAGGCACGCGCCTACCGGGAATTCATCGAAAAACGAATCCTATGGGTGCGCAGCGCCCCCTCCAATCCGATCAAAGGATTTGGTGGAACGCTGAGCCACACCGCTGGCTTCGCCCGGGAATTCTGGGCCCAGCTCACCTCTGGCGAGCTGCGCTCCCTGGTTGCCCAGAAACCGGTCGGACTCGGGCTTTTCCTCGTGGGCTGGCTCGTCCTGTTCCTACTCCGGCGACTGCTCATCCGCACCCGGCAGGTGCTCGGGGAAAACGTTCGATCCTTCCGGTCGGACAAGTACATCTACACCGGGCGCGCCCTCGTGCAGTCGTTCCTGCTCGCCCTGCAATGGCCTGCCCTGATGTGGATGACCGGCCGGCTACTCAAGGATTCCCAGGGGGACTTGCTGCGATCGGCTAGCTCGGCCCTTATCGAAGTGGCCGCCATCTGGCTGTTCCTGCGCTTCCTGCGCGAACTCACGGTCAAAAACGGCGTCGGGCTGGCCCACTTCAAATGGCCTGCCCCTCGAATCACGGCCCTAAACAAGGAATTGCGCTGGTTTGAGCCCATCTCCGTCCTGCTCGGGCTGACCGTCTTGACCCTGGATCGCCAGGGGAACCTGGATTGGAGCGACTCCATAGGTCGGCTTTGTTTCATCGCCGGCATGCTCGCGGTCGCCTATTTCGCCCTGCGCCTGGTACGCGCGGAAAAGCTTCACTTGGCAACCAAAAACAAGGGCAAGGAGCCGCCCAAAAGCCCCCTGGACCTCCGCGCCCTGGCCCTGGTGGGCCTGCCCACCGCATTGGCCCTACTGGCCCTCGCCGGTTACTACTACACGTCCTTGCAGTTTGAATTGCGCCTGCGCTATTCGATCGGTTTCGCGGCTCTCCTGATCCTGATCAACGCCCTGCTGCATCGCTGGCTACTCATGGCCCGCCGCAGCCTGGCGGTGCGACAAGCCATCGAAGCCCGCGCGCGCCGGGAGCAGGAGGAGGCCACCACGGGGGACACCGAAGGCACCGCCCTGGCCATCGACGCCGACAAGGTCGACATCCCCGCCATCGATGCCCAAACCCGGCAGCTGTTCAAGACTTCCATATCCCTGGCCTCCATCGTGGGATTGTTCTTCATCTGGGCCAGCGTCCTTCCGGCCCTGAGGGGACTCGACTCCATCCAAATCTTCCCCACGGTGGCCATCGTATCCCCGGAGGCGGAGATCGTGCTCCCCGCCACAGCACCGGCGCCACCCACCGAAACGGCCACCTCCCCCTCCACGGCCTCCCCCGTGGGTCCCGCCCTCGGGGGGAGCTCGGCCAGCCCCGCGCCCGACAGCGAGGATTCTTCCCTACCATCGAACCTGACACTGGCGGACATCCTGCTGGCGATCGGAATCGGCATGCTCGCTGGCTTTGCGGCCAAGAACCTACCCGCCCTACTCGAGCTGGCGGTTCTACAACGGCTGCCACTGGATGGAGGTTCCCGGTACGCCATCTCCACCATCGTGCGCTACCTCATCCTCATGGCGGGAGTCAGCGGCGTTTCCGGCGCACTGGGCATCGGATGGCACCAGGTGCAGTGGCTTGCAGCCGCCCTCACGTTTGGAATCGCATTCGGCTTGCAGGAGATCTTCGCCAACTTCATCTCGGGCCTGATCATCCTGATCGAACGCCCCATTCGCGTGGGCGACATCGTGACGGTCGCCGGAACGGAGGGGCGCGTCACCCAACTGCGCATGCGCGCCACCACGATTCTTGACTGGGACCAGCGGGAACTTCTGGTGCCCAACAAGGAGTTCATCACGGGCAGCATCATCAACTGGACCCTGAGCGATCCGGTGACTCGCATGGTGATCCCGGTCGGCATCGCCTACGGCTCGGACACCCAATTGGCCCGCACGCTCCTGCTCAAGGTGGCCAAGGACCTGCCCCAGGTTCTCAACACCCCTAGCCCCTCCGCGATCTTCCGGAACTTTGGGGACAGCACCCTGGATTTCCAGCTACGCGTCTTCATCGCCAACCGGGATCTCTGGGCAGAGATCACCGACAAAATCCACCGCCAAATCGATGCGGAATTCCGCAAGGCCAATGTGGAAATCGCCTTCCCCCAACGGGATCTGCACATTCGATCCGCGGAGGGATTGAGCGAAGCCCACCGGGCCCACGACCTGGCCTCGCAGCCCGAAGATTCCTAGGCGGGGCCACCGCTGGGTGACCCCGGAAAGTGGATCCTAAAACCACTTCATGCGGCGCATGATCCATAGCTGCAAACCCACCAAAACCACCAATAGCACGCAAACGGCGGCAAAAGCCCATTCGTAGCTCGCGCCTGGAATGCCGCCCACATTGATTCCCAAGAGCCCGGTCAACAGCCCCAGTGGAAGGAAGATGGCGGTCACGATCGAGAGCGTGAGCATGCGCTGATTCATCTGATCCGACTGGCGACTCAGCAACAGATCGTGGGTCACCACCGTGCGCTCCCGCAATTCGTCCAGCTCCTCCACATGGCGCGTCACATGATCTGCCAGCCATTGCATGGCTCTGCGATCGGACTCGTTCAGCACCCGGGATTTGTTGTGTGCGATTTGCGCCATGGCCTCGCGCTGTGGAGCCAGGTGTCGCCGCAGTGAAATCACTTGGCGACGAAACTCGGCCAGGCTCTTTTGCAAGCCGCTGGACGAATCGGTGACCGCACTCTCTTCGACCTGATCGACGGCGTCGCTCAGGTCTTCCAGGGTGGGCACCATGCGCTGCAGCATGTTCCCCGCCAGGGTGGTCAATAGCTCGGGGGAGGACATCGGCCCCACCCCCTTGCCGATCGCGTCCTCCATGTCCCCCACGGCCATCAAGCGGCGACGGCTGACACTGATCATGCGATGCTCGTCCAACCAAATGCGGATGGCGACCATGTCCTCGGGGTCCTCCCCCGGGTTCAGATTGACCCCGCGCAGGGTGATCAGGAGGCCCTCGTCAAACACCGTGCAGCGGGGCCTTGTTTCCGCGGCCATCAATCCATCGCACTCCGCGTCCTGCAGTCTCGACCAATCGCGCAGCCAACTTTCGATCGCCGGGTCCCCCGCGGTCAGGTGCACCCACAACGGTCCTTTTTCCGGGGCCCACGACGCCAGCTCCTGCGACGAACACGGGGAACCGCCGCCTTGGCCATCCAAGAGGGTGGCTTCCATCGCCTGCACCGCTAGATCTTTCTGCATGCCCCATGTCTACCAGAAAGCGAATGCTGGCCCGGTGCCAAATCGGCGCTGGAAGGAACCGCGCCTGGCCGGGGGGCCGATGGGAACCCGCTTTGGTTCAAATCCAGGATTCCGCGCCTACCCGAATCCAAGCCCACCAAAAGGGAGCGCCCGTCCGGGCCCCGCCATTGGCGAATCCCGGACGGGCGCTCCATGGGAGCCCAACGGCCTCATTTGGCGGGTTGCAGGCTCACCTCGTGGCAGCGCACCATGTGGCTTGCGGAAGCGTTTTGCACCTCCGGGTAGCTCTTTTTACAGGCCTCGGTGGCCAGGGTGCAACGCGGGTGGAAGTGACATCCGGATGGCGGATTGATCGGCGAGGGCACATCCCCGTCCAGGGGAATGCGCTCCACCCGCTGCTTGGGATCGGCGCGGGGAATGGCCGACAGCAGGGCCCGGGTGTAGGGGTGCTGGGGGTTGTCGAAGATCTCTTCGGTGGTGCCCATCTCCACGATGCGGCCCAGGTACATGACCGCCACACGATCGGAGATGTAGCGCACGATCGAAAGATCGTGGGCGATGAAGATGTAGGAGAGGTCGAATTCCTCCTGCAGGTCCTTGAGCAGGTTGACCACCTGGGCCTGCACGGACACGTCCAGTGCCGACACGGCCTCGTCGCAAACGATCAGGCGCGGGCGCAAGGCCAAGGCCCGGGCGATTCCCACGCGCTGACGTTGACCGCCGGAAAACTCATGGGGGAAGCGGTTGGCCACGTCCGGGCGCAAGCCCACTCGCTGCAACAACGCGCCCACGCGGTCGCGCAGTTCGTCGCCGCTCGCGATCCCGTGCACCCTCAAGGCTTCGCCGATGGTGTTGCCCACGGTGATGCGCGGGTTCAAACTGGCGAAGGGGTCCTGAAAAATGATCTGCAGGTCCTTGCGGCGCTCGCGCATTTCCGAGTCGCTGAGCGTGAACAGGTCGATGGGATCATCGCTGGCCGTGGGGCGATACAGCGCCTCACCGGCGGTGGGCTCGAGCAATCGCAGAAGGGACCGACCCGCGGTGGTTTTGCCGCAACCGGACTCCCCCACCAGGGACAGGGTTTCCCCGTGATTCACCACGAAGTCCAAACCATCCACGGCCTTCACGTCGGCCACATGGCGACTGAAAACGCCCTTGCGGATCGGAAAGTATTTCTTGAGACCACGCACATCGATCAACGGCGTGCCTTGGGATTTGTTACCAGGTGTCATAGCTCTTTCGCCTCCTCGATAAAGAAACAGGCGGCCATGTGATCCGGATCCTTGACGGAAGACTCCAGGGCAGGCACCTCGTTGGCGCACTTGTCCTGGGCCAGGGGGCAGCGCGACCGGAAACGGCAACCGCTGGGGAACTTCTCCGCGCTGGGAACGGTTCCCGGAATGGTGGTCAAACGCTCGCCCGGCTTGGCCAGGTCGGGCAAGGAACGCAGTAGTCCGATGGTGTACGGATGCTGGGGGTGCTCGAAGATGCTGTCCACCTTGCCGAATTCCACCACGCGCCCCGCATACATAACCGCCACGTGATGGGCCGTCTCGGCCACCACGCCCAGGTCGTGGGTAATGAGCAGCACGCTCATGCCGCTCTCCTCCTGCAATTCCCGGATCAAGTCCAGAATTTGCGCCTGAATGGTCACATCCAAGGCGGTTGT
>JARGOW010000046.1:0-5406 GCA_029212955.1 Planctomycetota bacterium
GTGGACCTTCGTGCTCTTCGTGGCCCTTCGTGATCTTCCTGTGAACCTCCGTATCGCTCTCCACTACGTTAAGATCTCGCCACCGTCCTTCCGCAGCCAACGCTCTCACACAACCACCCATGGCCACCCCATGAACCAATGGGTCCTACAGCCAATCCCTCGTGAGAATGACCGATTCCAGGGCCCAAAAGCGTTACACTTAGCGCCGCAACCGACAGCGCCATATACTTTCCCCCGAAGCCACCCATGACCACCTCCAAGCCGACCACTCCCAAGACCGTGGGGGAGATGCAGGTCATGGCTCGGGAGTTTTTGGGGCGCAAGGGCATCGAGGAAGCACGGCTCGAGGCGGATTTGTTGGTCTCCCATGCTTTGGGGATGGACCGGCTCGGTTTGCTTTTGCATTTGGATCGGCCGCTGCTTCCCGCGGAGGTCGATGCGGCCCGGGAGGCCTTGGTTCGGCGGGCCAAGCGGGAGCCGGTGGCGTACATCACCGGGGGGCGTGAGTTTTATGGGCGCAACTTCTTGGTGGGTAGCGGTGCGTTGATTCCGCGGCCGGAAACGGAACTGTTCATCGATGTGGTCAAGCAGTGGGCGAAGGAAGGGGCTTTGCCCGAAGGGCCCAAGATTCTGGACCTGGGAACGGGCAGTGGCTGCATTGCCATCACCTTGGCCCTGGAGGTCCCCGGCGCCCTAGTCTCGGGGGTGGATGTGAGCCCGGAAGCGTTGGCGTGGGCCAAGCGCAATGGGGCTGAATTGGCGCCCGAGGTGCAATGGCTTCTGGGCGATGGATTCGAAGTTTCCAGTGCCCAGGGACCCGTGGACGTGTGGGTCTCGAACCCGCCCTACGTGCGTCGGGAGGAGATCGATTCCATGGCCCCCGAGGTCAAGGACTACGAACCCGATGGGGCCCTTTTCGCCCCCGGAAACGATCCCGATCACTTTGTTCGGCGCCTGCTCGATGAATTCCCCAAGGTCGTGGCCCCCGGCGGTTATCTGCTCGTGGAGTTGGGTCATGACCAAGGTGAGCGGGCTTTGCAGTTGGTTCGGGAACGAAAATTGACCGGACGCATGGAATTGGACCTGGCCCGAATTCCCCGCCTCCTGGTGGTGGGACCCCGGGGTTAGACTGGCGGTTCGCGAGCCCCTCGGCCCCGTTCCACTGGGCTTCCAGCGGGGAGGCTTTGTTCGAACACCCGGAATCCCGCCATGTTGCCCATCATCGAACCCTTCCGTATCAAGTCCGTCGAACCGATCCGCATGACCACGCGGGAGGAGCGGGTGCAGCTCCTGGACAAGGCCCACGGCAATTTGTTCTTTCTGCACTCGCAGGACGTGCTCATCGACCTTTTGACCGACAGCGGCACGGGCGCCATGAGCAGCGAGCAATGGGCCTCGGTCATGCGCGGCGATGAAAGTTACGCGGGCTCGCCCAGTTACCTGCGCTTCGAAAAGGCCGTGCAGGACATTCTGGGTTTGCCCGAGGTGATCCCGACCCACCAGGGCCGGGCCGCCGAGCACCTGCTCTTCAGCATCTACGGGGGCGAGGGCAAGGTCATCCTCAACAACACCCACTTCGACACCACCCGCGCCAATGCGGAGGTCAGCGGCGCCCTGGCTTTGGACCTGCCCTGTCCCGAGTCCAAGAACACGGACGACATGGAGCCCTTCAAGGGCAACATGGATCTTGTGCGTCTGCGCGCCGAGCTCGATCAGCACGGCAAGGCCGTCAGCCTGGTGATGGTCACGGTGACCAACAACGCGGGCGGTGGCCAACCGGTTTCCCTGGCCAACGTGCGCGGCATTCGCGCCCTGTGCGATAAATTCGGCGTGCCGCTCTACATCGACGCTTGCCGCTTCGCCGAAAACGCCTGGTTCATCAAGCAACGCGAGGAGGGCCAAGCCGATCGCAGTGTGGCCGAAATCGTGCTCGAGATGTTCTCCATGGCCGACGGTTGCACCATGAGTGCCAAGAAGGATGGCATGGCCAACATCGGGGGGTTCTTGGCCAGCCGGAACAGCGAATTGGCCGCAGACTTCCGGCGCCGCCTGGTGGTCACCGAAGGTTTCCCCACCTATGGAGGACTCTCCGGTAGGGACCTGGAAGCCGTGGCCCAGGGCCTTCACGAGGTCCTGCGCGAGGACTATCTCAACTACCGCACCGCGTCGATTCAGTACGTGGTCGAGCGCCTACACGAGCGCGGCATACCTGTGCTACGCCCCGCCGGCGGCCACGCCATTTTCCTGGACGCCGCCCGCTTCCTGGATCACATCCCGTGGCAACAGTACCCGGGCCAGTCCCTGGCCATCGAGCTCTACCTGGAAGGCGGCATCCGCTCCTGCGAAATCGGCACCTGCATGCTCGGCGGAACCGACCCCGAAACAGGCGAAGAAACCAAGGCTCTACACGAACTCGTGCGCCTGGCCATCCCGCGCCGCACCTACACCCAAAGCCACATGGATTACGTGATCGAAATCATCGACGCCGTCTGGCAAAAGCGCAAAACCCTCACCGGCACCCGCATCACCCAAGCCCCCCCCGTGCTGCGCCACTTCTCGGCCCACTTCGAGCAGATCCAGGAAGGATCCGTCGTGTGATCTGCCATCGGTAGAGGTGACGCCCCCTCCGGAACAAACACCTCCTTGTGCGGGCCAGCGATCCCAAGCGGATTTATGGCTGGGGGGGCGGGAGGCCGGTTTCTCAAAAGGATGCCGCTGCAGGGATGCATCCAGGGGCCCACGGGCGCTAGGCAGGTATGGGTTGGAGTGTAATGGGACCCAGCCGGTACAAAGGTCCCACTATTTCCTCCTTCCCGTGCGTCTTCATTTTGTATGAAAGTTTTGATTGCCCAAGTCTGTTGTTTGTTTGTCTTCACCATCGGCGCCCAGGCCCAAGCGCCCGTGGGCTTCAACATCGCCATTCAGGATCCGGCCTTTCCCGTGGTTCCATCTGCAACGTATGGAGCCGCGGCTTATCAAACCGGTGTTTGGAACTTGGCTACGAACCAATTGCCAGGTCCGTTCACTACCGCCCCGATGTCAGATTTGAATGGAAACACAACCGGGCTGACCTTGGAGTTTTATGGGGCCCAAGGGTGGCAGTCCTGGGATCAACCGGAAACTGCGGGGGATGATGAAGTCCTCTTGGACCACGGTCTTTGGACTCCGGGTTCATGCAATCTCAGGGTCGATATCCACAATCTGGATGCCGGGTCATACAGATTGTTCACCTATTGCCTTGGGGACCCGTTTGCCATGGATTGCGTTTCCGTTCAGGGCTCGGTCGACGGAACACAGGACACGAGCTTGGCCGATGGCTTTTCCGATGGCTTTGTTCAGGGGAAGACTCATACGGTCCACCGTTTCACTGTTCAGGCAAGCGAATCGGTGATCATCCGGTGGGGGGCCTTTGGTGCATTCTTGTATGATGGTCGGTTGGATGGGTTCCAGATCGTTCCCGATGGAACCAGCCAAGCGGAGAGCTATTGCGACAGCACGGTCAACTCCACCGGCTCCATGGCGAATATGATCTTCTCGGGAACCCCATCGGTCGCCGCCAACGATCTGGTATTCGGCGTGCGCGACTTGCCGCTAAATCAATTCGGTTACTTCGTGGTCAGTCAAACCATAGGCAGCGGAGTGACCCCGGCAGGCTCCCAGGGCACCCTCTGCATCGGAGGAGCCATCGGCCGCCACAACCGCCTAGGCGAAGTTCTATTCAGCGGAACCGCCGGCGCCGTGCTCATGCCGCTCGACCTCACCAACGTGCCGCAACCCCTAGGACCCGTAGCGATACTGCCCGGCGAAACCTGGCACTGGCAATACTGGACCCGCGACCAAAACCCCTCCAGCACCTCAAACTTCTCCGATGGCAATCGGTTGACCTTCACCCAGTAGGCTTGGCGGCAGAAACATGTGAGGTTGCTTGATCAGCGTGCCGTTACGGCACCGACGCGAAGGACTTGGCTGTCTTTGGGGGTCGTGACGGCGTATGGGAAGCTGTCGTTCGAGCAGGCCGCTCCGGTTTCGCCGGCTTTGTTGATGGCGATGAAGCAGATGGATAGGTCGTAGCCCAGTGGATCGGTGGCCGCCGTGCGGTGGACCATTTCTTCGCAGGCGGCTTGGGGGGAGAGGCCCTGGCGCATGAGTTCCACGATCATGGCGGAGGCGCTGTAGCGCATGATGTTTTCGCCAAGGCCCGTACCGGCGGCGGCGCCCACGGCGTTGTCCACGTAGAGGCCCGAACCCAGAATGGGGGAGTCGCCCACACGGCCCGGGGTTTTGTCGCCGGCGCCGCTGGAGCTGCAGCCGCCGAAGAGGTTGCCTTGTGCATCGCGCAGCAGTACGCCGATGGTGTCGTGTCCGCGTTCTCCTGGATCGGGAACCGGAGTGCCGGATAGGCGCGCCTTTTCCCATGCGCTTTTCTTGGCGGGGATGTCGGACACATCGACGGATTCGAGCCCGTGCTCCAGCGCAAACCAACGGGCGCCTTCACCCACTATCATCACATGGGGGTTTTTCTCCATGACCAATCGCGCTGCGGAGATGGGGTGCTTGATGCCTTCCATGGCGGCCACACTGCCGGCGCCGTGGTCGGGGCCGGACATGATGCAGGCATCCAGTTGGGTGTATCCCGCGGCGTTGGGTCGGCCCGCCAAACCTACGGTGCGATCGCAACCCAGGTGTTCGATGAGTCGGATGCCCTGTTCGATGGCGTCCAGGGGACTGCCACCCTCATCCAGGGTTTGCAGGGCCAGGTCCGTGGCTTTTTGGCCAAATGGCCAGGTGGCGATGAGGACGTGACCTTCGACGGTTTCGCTGGGCATGGTTTGGGTTTGCACGCAGGAGCCCAGGGAGAAGCCAAGGGCCAGCGTGAGGGTGCAGGCCAGGAGATGAGTTTTCATGGGCTAGGACAGGGAAGAGGCTTGGGCGAAATGGAGATCCGCCGCCAGTGACCGTCAGGGAGCAGCTGGCGGCGGATCTTGTTCTGGGACCGAACCTTCGGTTGGGAGGCGGTGGGCTTAGCAGCCTTTCCATTCGGAAACGTACTTCTCAATCGCTTCCCGGTCCGGGTCCGGCATGTCGGTCAGGAATACGGCGATTTCGAAGTGCTCGAGCATGTTGCTGATGCGTTCGCAGCGCACCACTGCGCCCCGGCCCTTGATGGGATCGGTCCGCTCGGGCAGTTCAAAGGCGATTTCGAGCAGGGTCATCTCCTCGATGGGGCGGTCCAGGAAAAAGCACACGCCGCTGCGGCTCACATCGCGGATTTTGGCCTCTCGCATGCCGCCGTCCAGCGAGATGGAGATGGGCCATTCGGCTTGGGCCCGTTCGTGCCGGCGCCGTTCGCGGCCGGAGGATGAGGAGGAGTCGGGATTGGCCATGGTGAGTGGGGGTGTGTGGCAG
>JARGOW010000046.1:5416-12809 GCA_029212955.1 Planctomycetota bacterium
TATCCGGTTGGCTTGCCTACATCCATGCTACGCATGCCAGAGGGGGGATAGCAACAGTCCTAGCATGGCTCAAATGGCCAAAAGCCCCTCATTTTGGCCAGTTGGGGTCCTGGACCCGTGAAAACCCCACCTTTTGGGCCCCGACCGCGGATCGTTGGGATGGACTGTCCTTGGGCAGCGCGGATGGGCCCGTGGCTCTGTGGCGCCGCGACTTGGAATGGGATCGCCCGGGGAGGGCGGGAACCCGGGTGCCGGTTTGGGCCGCCCCGTCCTCAAAGCTATACTCTCCGGACGTTGGCGGATCCTTTGGGGTCCGGCGATCCGGCCCGGGTGGGCCAGACCGTACCTTTCCGACGCCCTTTTCTAGCAACCTGAGGACCCGGGCAAAGCCCGGCGAGACGAGCATGGCATCTTTCAACAAAGTGATCCTGATGGGCAATTTGACCCGGGATCCCGAACTGACGTACACCCAAGGCAACATGGCGATCTGCAAGGTCGGCGTTGCTGTCAACCGTCGCTACCAGAACTCCCAAACCCAGGAGTGGGTGGAAAAAGCCACCTTCGTGGACATTACGATCTGGGGCAAGCGCGGCGAAGCCTTCCACAAGTTCCACAAGCGTGGAGCCCAGGCCCTCTTCGAAGGCCGCCTGGAATTGGACACTTGGGACGACAAAAACACTGGCCAAAAGCGCAGCAAGCTCTACGTGGTCGCGGACAACTGGGAATTCGTTGGCGGCAAGGGTGCCGGCGGCGGCCAGAGCCAGGGCGGCGGCTACGATAGCGCTCCTTCCGGCGGCGGAGCCCCTTCGGGTGGCGGCGCTCCGGGCGGCTATGGCAACTATGGTGGAGGCCAACCTTCCGGCGCACCCCAGGGTGGCGACGCGGGCGATTTCCTCGGCGTGGACGACACCCCCTTCTAGGCAACTACCACGATTCCGCATGGGCCCGCCACGGGCCCATGCATTGGAACGCCATGCAGCTAAGCATCCAGTTTTTCGCGGTCCTACGCGAGCGAGCCGGCCAATCGGAAGTGATCCTCAAGGATCTGCCGCAGGGTTTGACCATGGGCGAACTCAAGGTCCGCGCCCTCGAGGCCTACCCCGATCTGGGTGATCTGGCCGATGTGGCCGGGGTTGTGGGGACCGAGTATGTGGGGGACGACCGCATGCTGGTGGAGGGTGATGCGATCGCGTTTCTGCCCCCGGTTTCGGGCGGGCAAGCCTCCGCACCCGATTACGAAAAAGGGCACTTCTACCTGCAGGACGGCAACATCGACTCCCACGGCATGGAGGAGCCCCTGGTCCAAGGCGATTGTGGGGGCTTGGTCATGTTCCGTGGCCTCACCCGCTCGAGTAGCCGGGGCCGTACCGATGTGTTGAGTTTGCAGTACGAAGTGTTCGAGCCCATGGCCGGACCCGAAATGGCACGCATTTTTGACGAATGCCGTGAGCGCTTTGGCGAGCACGCGAGGGGCCCCCTGCGCATGCTCTGCGTACACTCCAATGGCGTGGTCAAGGTGGGGGAGACCTCCGTGGTGGTGGCCGTGGCGACCCCCCATAGGGACACGGCATTCGAGGCTTGTCGCTTTCTGATCGACACCCTCAAGGAGCGTTTGCCCGTTTGGAAAAAAGAGGTCTACGCCGATGGCGAGGCCTGGGTGGAGGGCTGCAAGCACGCCCACTAGCCCCCATTCCCTCCGCAAATCAAAGGCGCCCAATGGGTGCCGTAACCCCCCCCAACCCCGTTTTTCCTATGCAACCGCGTTTGACCTCACTGAATGCCCCCAATATTGAGCGGGAAGAACTGCCGGTGGACGTGCTCCTAGTTGGAGCGGGTCCCGCCAGCCTGGCCTGTGCCATCCACCTTCAGCGCCTGTTTGAAAGTAAGGGCATCGAGGAAAAGACAATCCTTGTGATCGACAAGGCGGAAGAGATTGGGAATCACACACTCTCCGGCGCCGTGATGGATCCCAAGGGAATCGCCGAGCTGTTCCCGAATTGGAAGGACGACGGCTTTCCGATCCTTTCGGAAGTTCGCGAGGACTGGGCGGAGATGCTCAAGCCCGGAGGCGGTTCGCGGGCCATGAAGGGAGCGTTTTGCCCTCCCCAATTGCGCAACCACGGCAACTACATGGTCAGCCTGAACCAGGTGTGCCGCTGGATGAGTGAAAAGGCAGAAGCGGCCGGAATCGAGATCTATGGCGGCTTCCCCGCCGCCGAAACCATATTCGATGACAGCGGCAAGCGCGTGCTTGGTGTGGTGACCCGCGATAGCGGAATCGCCAAGGACGGCAGCCAGAAGGGAACCTTCGAGCCCGGCATGAACATCACGGCGGACGTGACGGTGTTCGCCGAAGGAACCCGCGGGAGCCTGGCCAAAAACCTGGACCGCAAACTGGGTCTCAGCAAGGGCAAGAACCCCCAAAGCTGGGGAACCGGAATCAAGGAAATCTGGCAAGTGGACCCGGCCATCGGTAAGGAGTGGTTCGGCAAGGTGATGCACACCGGCGCTTATCCGCTCAAGCGTGACGCCTACGGTGGCTCCTTCGTCTATGGCATTGCCGAGGACAAGCTGGCCCTCGGATTCGTCGTGGGGTTGGACCACAAGGACGCCAAGCTCGATCCCCACGCGCTGTTTGTACAGTGGAAGCAACATCCGCGCATCCGCCCCCTGCTCGAAGGAGGCAAGGTCCTGCGCTACGGAGCCAAGACCATCCCCGAGGGTGGATACTTTTCCATGCCCAAGTTGTATGGGGACGGTTTCGTTCAGGTGGGGGACACGGCAGGATTCGTAGACATTGCCAAGCTCAAAGGCATTCACCTGGCGATCAAGTCGGGCATGCTGGCCGCAGAAGCCATTTGCGCTGCGATTGAGAAAGGCGACACCTCCGAAGCTTCGCTCAAGAAATACGATGATCTGTTCGAGGCATCCTGGGCGAAAGAGGAGCTTTGGAAGACTCGCAATTACCGCCAAGCATTCGCCAAGGGCATGTTTACGGGCATGTTGGACTTCGGCGTGGCCATGGTCACCGGTGGTCGAGGTTTGGTGGGCAAGCGCGGCGGCCACGCGGACCACACCACCATGGAACCCGTTTCCAAGTCGACCTTTGAATTGCCCCAATTCAATGACAACGACAGCCTGGACAAGTTGACCGACGTGTATCACTCCGGAGCGATCCATGAGGAGGATCAACCGGCCCACCTGCTGATCAATGACCCTTCGATCTGTGGCGAGAAGTGCACCAAGGAATACGGCAATCCCTGCCAGCACTTTTGCCCGGCTGCCGTGTACGAGTGGCCCGGAGGCAACAGTGAAGTCGTGATCAATGCATCCAATTGCGTGCACTGCAAAACCTGTGACATCGCAGACCCCTACGAGAACATCGAGTGGCTCGTCCCCGAAGGCGGCGGCGGACCCAAGTACCTTGATATGTGAAATAGACCTCGTTTAAAGCACATATCCACCCCATCTCAATCCGTAGCGTCTCCTGCGCTTCAGAACCTCAAATCCCCCTGCTTCTCCCATGAAACTTCTCGTACAAGACATTTCCCGCGCCAAGAAGGCTCCGCTTTTGGTTGTGTTTGCCCTTGAGGGCAAGGCGCCCCAAACCCCTGACGGCTTGGAGCTTCCCGCTTCTTTCACCAAGGGATTTGACGGCAAAGCACGGTCGACCCGCGAGACCTTCACCGAGGACAAGGCCTGGCCCCACGTGCTAATGGTAGGTCTGGGTGATGGGGACAAGTTGGACTCCGAAGGTTTGCGCAGGGCAGCCGCCGTGGCGATCCGCGCGGCCAAAGCCAAGTCGGTAAGCGGCGTGGGCTACTACGTGGCCCCCGAGGTCGCGGAATTGGCCGGCGGCGAAGAGGCCACGGGCCGAGACCTGGCGGAGGGCGCCTATCTTGGCGTGCATGCCTTCGCCGGTGTTCGCAAGGACAACAAAGCTCCCGCGCTCAAGCAACTGACCCTGTGGGCCAGCGGTGCTGCCTTCAAGCGCGGTGCGACCAAGGGCAAGTTGCTGGCGGATGCCTGCAACTTCACCCGGAATCTGCAGGATGCATCGGGCAACAACATGCGCCCCAGGGACCTGGCGGCCCAGGCCAAAAAGCTGGCCACCCGAAGCCAGCAGGTCCGCTGCCGTGTATTCGATGAAAAGGCCATGCAGGCGTTTGGTATGGGCCTATTCCTCTCGGTCAGTCAGGGTTCGGAAGAGCCCGCCAAGCTGATCCACCTGACCTACAAGCCCAAGAAGAAAGCCAAGGGTGTCATCACGTTCGTGGGCAAGGGACTCACCTTCGATGCGGGCGGGGTCTCGATCAAACCCTCCGGCAAAATGGAGGAGATGCGCTATGACATGTCCGGTGGCGCCGCGGTGGTGGGCCTGTTCCACGCCCTGGGGGACATGGACGTGCCCTACGAAGTGCACGGCATCGTGGGAGCCTCGGAAAACACGATCAACGGCAAGGCCACCAAGCCCGGCGACGTGCATGTGGGCATGAATGGAACCTCCGTTGAGATCCAAAACACCGACGCCGAAGGACGCCTGGTTCTGGCCGATTGCCTGACCTACGCCCAGAAAAAAACCAAGCCCGACACACTTTTCGACCTGGCTACCCTGACCGGTGCCGTGATCGTGGCCCTGGGCCACGAGCTGTCCGGGATCTACCCCAGCAACGACGATCTTCGGGACAAGCTCCTGGAGGCCGGAGAGCGCACGGGCGAGTATTGCTGGCCCTTGCCCCTGATGGATGTGCATAAGGAGGCCATGAAGGGGGGTCAGATCGCCGATTTGAAGAACATCGGGCCTGGAAGCCTGGGGGCCGGCTCGACCCAAGGGGCGGCATTCCTTTCCTACTTCATTGACGAAGGTCAGGAATGGTGCCACTTGGATATCGCTGGAACGGCCTGGAATGCCGGTCCCAGGGATTGGTCCGGTGGCGCTCTTGGCCCTGGCGTTGGAACTAGGCTCCTGATCGAGTACCTTGAGCGGCGATAAAACCCAAAACAAACCTCGTTGTGCTGCCCCAGGACCCGCCTGGAAGCCCAATGACAGGGAGTATACCTGTGACTCAGACTGAACTAGTTCCCGGCCTGGCCGGCATCCCGGCTGCTGAATCCTCCATTTCGTTCATCAACGGAGCGGAGGGCATCCTTTCGTACCGCGGCATTCGCATCGAGGAGTTGGCAGCAAACAGCCACTTCGAAGAGGTCGTGTCGCTGCTCTGGGACGCCAAATTACCCCAGGAAGCTGAGCTCAACGCGCTGAAGGCGCGCCTGAAGTCCCACCGGGACCTGGGCCCCGACCTTTCGCGGTTCGTGCAAAACTTGCCCGAGTCCGGGCATCCCATGGAAGCCCTCCAGGCTGGTCTAGCCGCCCTGGGCATGGTTTCTCCGGCCCTGGATGACAAGGACCCCGCGACGTGGCGAGATGCGTGCGAGCGCGTCATGGGCGCCGCATCCACGCTCATCGCTGGTTGCGAACGTCAGCGTCAGGGCAAGGATCTGGTCACCCCCGATCCCGAGTTGAGCATCGCAGGAAACTTCCTGTACTGCTTGAACGGTGAGAAGCCCGACGCGATCAAGGAGCGCATCCTGGATTGCGCCCTGGTGTTGCACGCGGAGCACACCATGAATGCTTCAACCTTTGCTTGCCGCGTGGTGACCTCCACGGAGACCAACCCGTACACGGCCACTAGCGCCGCCGTAGGGGCCCTATTCGGGCCTTTGCATGGCGGTGCCAACGAGCGTGTGCTCAAGCAGCTGGAAAGCATCGGTGGTCCCGAAAACGTCAAAGCGTGGTTCGAGAAAAAAACCGCTGCCAAGGAAAAGGTCATGGGTTTCGGCCACCGGGTCTATTCCACCAAGGACCCGCGGGCCCACAGCCTGCAGGAATTGGCACGCGACCTGTTCAAGACCCATGGCTCCACGCCCCTCTACGACACGGCTCTGGCCCTGGAAGAGTTGGTGACCGAGAAGCTTGGCTCCCGGGGCATCTACCCCAACGTGGACTTTTTTAGTGGCATCGTCTACCAGAAGCTCGGCATCCCCACCGACGTGTTCACGCCGATCTTCGCCCTATCGCGTTTGGCTGGTTGGCTGGCGCACTGGATGGAGCAGCGCGGAGACAACAAGCTCTTCCGTCCGGGTCAGATCTATACCGGTCGTAAGGACGTGTCCTATACGCCCATGGCAAACCGCTAACGGGCAACCGTTGGCACCATGGGGATGTGGCGAAATCGGTAGACGCATCGGACTTAAAATCCGAGGGCCCTTGGGCCATCCGGGTTCAAGTCCCGGCATCCCTACCATTCACCTTCCCGGCCCCGGCCGGGGGGGCTCGATGGGCCCCGTTTCGAGCGGACCCGTCAAAAACAGCGCTCCGGCGTTGACGAAGTGCCCGAACCGGGTATCTTTTCACCCAACTAAGGCGGCATAGCCAAGTGGCTAAGGCAACGGATTGCAAATCCGTCACCCCCGGTTCGAGTCCGGGTGCCGCCTCCATCCCCTGTTCGGTTTTGCCAAAGGGATGACGACGCCCCCCCAATCGAGTCCGATGGGGCCAGCGTGGACTGCGGCGGCTGCTATTGCTTGGGCTTCGCAGGCCTTGAGCTCCCAAGGACGGCCCGGCGTTCCCTTTCGGCGGAATTGCCGTTGTCTCGATCGTTTCCCGATGGGGGAGAACCGTTTGGCCCAGGTTTTGGGACATGCCCAGCAGATTCGGAATCTAACCCCACTTCCGGGAATGGTCCCTTGAGACCGGCGGGCCCGATTCGGTACACAGGGTTTCCACCAGCGCGCATTGTGGCGCGTGGTTGCCATACCCCGTGGTTCCTCGATCGATCCCTTCGACCTACCCGACATGCGTTCTCCGCTGCTCTTCGTTCTCCTGGCCCTGCTCTCCGGTTTCTGCGGTTCTTGCCAAAGCACTTCGGATGGGCACCTGCACCTTCAGGCCCGCGCGGCCGATGATGTGATCGCCCCCGGGGACACGGTTTCCGTGGTGGATACCCTGCGCCCCGAAACGGTGATGGCCTCCGCGCGCATCGATCGCAATGGGGGCATGGAGTTCCCCGGCCTGGGTACGGTGGAGGTGGCGGGCAAAAGTCGCTTCGAGCTGCATGAGGAATTGCGTGCCCTGTATGCGCCCGTGTACGGCAACACCAAACTCAACGTGGACATCGCGCAACCCAACGAGCGATTCTATGTTTATGGGGAGGTCGCTCGCCCTGGACGTTACAAGCTCACCCGCGGCTTGACCGCCCTCGAAGGTGCCATGAACGCGGGCCCCGATGAGCACTATGCGGACCTGCGGGTTGTGCGTTTGATTCGCGGTGATCTCAAGAATTCGAAAACGACCAAGCTCAACATCCGCAAAATGGCCCGCGGAAACTTGAGC
>JARGOW010000047.1 GCA_029212955.1 Planctomycetota bacterium
TCTTTCGGGGGACAAAAAGACCCGCACCCCCGGCCAATGGCGCGCCTGGTGGCGGGACAATCGACCGGGGATTCTGGCTTCCTTCAAGGCGGCCTCGGGCCGCTAGCGGGCAGGCACTAGCCCCCTGGATCCGGCGGGATTTCCAGGACCCGGTTGGGGTGGTTTCCACGGGCGTGGCTTCCCAGGCCTGGACTGGGTCGGAGGGGGCGCAGGCGACTTCCGTGGACTGGTTGCCTGGCAGCGCGCCCCGCAAAATGGGACCGCTCGATCGCCCGTGCTCCCAACTGGAACCACCAGGAAGGTCGCGTGGGGGCAACCCCCGGAAAACCCCTGCCGATCACCTTCCGGTCAGGATTGTTCTGGGGCCATGGCTCCCGTATGCTGCCCCCATGGCCCAATGGAAAATCTCCGGGCGCCAAGCGGCGTGCACGATCTGTTCCCACCCCTTTGAAGATGGGGAACGCCACCACTCCATGGTCGCCTTCGCGGAAGAGTCCGTGCAGCGTGGTGACTTCTGCCAGGCCTGCTGGGACAAGGGCGGGCCCGAGCTCGAATTGCAGGCGCCCGAAGGGGCCGAGCCTGGCGCGCTAGAGCCCGAGGGATCCGACCAACCCGAATCAGCTGACCCGCAAGCGGGGACGGTGGCAGACGAGCCCACAGCCCAGACGGAAGGCGGGACCGAGAGTGAAGGAAGCGACGAGCCGGATTCGGGCTCGGTCAATCCAGCCGATAGCGACAACGCCCCGGGTGCATCCAGCGAGGGCGAAGCGGCGGGCACCAAGCCCCACCGCTTCTGGTGGACGACCCACCACCAAGCCAAACCGCAAAAGACCCTGCAGATGGACATGGACGCCCTGCAGCGATTGTTCCTGGAGCTCACCGACCGGGAGGAAACCAATCTGCGCGAATTGCGCTACGTTCTCTGCTTGCTCCTGATGCGCAAAAAACGCGTGAAGCTCGAGCGTATCCTGCGTGATGACAGCGGCGAATCCTTCATCGTGCGCCGCCCCAAGCTGGACGAACGCTACACGGTGGAAGTCTTCGACTTCACGCCCGAACGCATGGCCGAAGTACGCGAACACCTACAAGCCATCTTCGACGGAGTCGACGGCGACGAATCCCTGGCCCAAGCCGCCCGCGGTGAGGAAGAGGACGAAGCCGTAGCCGAGCCCGTTGCCGAGTAGGGCGGCAGCGGGCCTCCAAGCGCTGGCGCTCGGTTCATGTTGTCTTTCCGGAATTCCGAAGCGGTGACACGAAAAAAACCTGCGGCATGTGCCGCAGGTTTTTTTCGTGGAGTTCAACGGCGAGCCCGACGGGGCCCGGGCGAATCTCAGTCGGTGCGCTTGTAGGTGAAGACCATGCCGTCGCCGGTGTTGTCGCCCTGGTAGGAGGTCCAGGATTGCTGCATGGTGTCCTCGTCCACGATGGTGAGAGTCATGGCACCCATGTAGTTTTCATCTGCGCTTTGGCGTCCTGAGACCCCGCTGCGGGCGAAGACCAACGAGGAGTCTTGGATGGAGGTGGCGCGCATGTGGGGCTGGTTGCCAGCTGCGCAGAAGTGGGTCATGTTCAGACCGTTTCCATCCAGGGAGTACATGTTGGTCATCTCGTGGGGTTGGCCGGCGAAGATGATCTCGCGGATCACGGAGCCGCCCGAGGTGACCTCGAACGAAGTGGTACTTCCGTCGTCGGTGCTCCAATTGCCCTCAAGGGAGGCCACAGCATCGAATAGGGCCGTGCGAGCTTCTTGACGAAGTTCCACGTCTTCATAAGCGAGCGGGTCGTGGGATTGGCCGGAGGTGTGGATGGTGGTGGAGGCGCAAGCGGTCAGGGGCAGGAACAGACCGAGCAGGGCGAGGGATTGCAGCTTCATAGTTTGCGGGTTGGGGTAGGACGGGAGATGGAACCCATCATTGTAGGGAGGGGTATCCGAATTGGGGATGAAGCTGGGGGAGCAAAAGTGCAGGGAATACAGGCTTTGAACAGAATTCCGACCCGGGCTAGGGTGCCGGTCTCTGGTGCCGAAAACGCGGGGGTGTGTGGTCCAATCCTGGTCAAAGCCCTTTGCGACGCGAACCCTGGGTGGGCTCGTTGGGCCCGGGCCCGCAGGTTTGCTCTACCGAAGCGAAGTATGGATCATTGGTTTCCGGTGTTCGGAACCTGGGCGGATAACACGCACCGGAAACCGATGCCCCAGGAGTTTGTACCCCGGGACTGGCCCGCCGTGCGATGGTCCGAATAATCGAACTTGGAGGTCCATCCCCCGTAACTTTCCCCAAAGACCAACCGGTCTCCCACCCGCTTGATCAGCATGCTCGGTTCGAGGGCCTGGCTTGGAAACATGGCGATGCCCCAGGTGCGTTGGGTCGCATTGCCGTAGGCGTGAAAGAGGCCAAAGGGAGCGTGTTGGTAGCCCGGTTCGCGCACATGCATCAGGTGGCGCAATTCCCGTTGGTAGCTGACTCGGATGGGTTCGGTTGTGGGCAAGGGTAGGGAACCCACATTGGCGGGGAAGCCCTTGGGTTTTTGACCGTGGCCCCACGGTTTGGTCCAAAGTTCGGGACCGCGCAGGGCGTACTCCATCTCGTAGTGGCCAGCCAGGCGCTTGCCATAGAACTCGGCGTAGCGCTGGGCGTCGATACCCGGCACGCCGGTGGCGGGCAGGTCGAGCCAGGCCTCGCCCACATCGCCGATGGGAAGCTCGCGCCAGTTTCCGCTGAACTGGCCCGATTCCAAAGGGGAGGAACGGGGGCGCCGGACTCGATGAGGTATTGCAGGTATTGGCCGTTGGAAACCAGGGCTTCATCGATCCAGTAGTCCGCCAGGGGCAGGTCTTCGGGGGAGTAACAGCACCCTATGGTGAACTCGCCGCTGCGCGGATCGATGTTGGGGAAGCGGTTGTCCAAGGGTTGGATCAACACCATTCCATCCGTGGAAGGGGCCGAGCTCGGGGGGCGAACCTGGATCGTGTATTCGCTTCGTCGTGCGTGGATGATGCGGTCGTATTCGAAGAAGGAGCCGTCCTCCAGGGTTACGAGCACACGCCATTCACCGGTGCTGAGGGGGTGGTCCCGGACTGGGAGGGGGCCCAGGGTCAAGGGCCGCTTGTGGGTCGATGAGAACGTGTCTAGGGGGAAGGCCCAAGCGCGCCCACGCTGCTCTGTTTTCGAATCGAATTCGATGGTGAGTGCGGGGAGTAGGGTGGCCAGGCTGGCATGCCGGGCGAACTCGGCGTCGTCCGGGTGTATGCGCGAGGACTCTAGAGCGAATTGGTGGGCGCGCACCAGGCTCAATTGGTCGGTGGTGAGTTGAAACTCATGGCGCCTGCCTTGGATGGTTCCCAGGCCCTTGCCCACGGCCAGCAAGCGATTGAGCTTGCGGTGCCTGCTTTGACGGTCCCATTCCAGGATGGTGAGGGCGGCCTTGGATTCGGGCGTTGGGTCGGCTTGGACCTCCGCCATGGCAGCCAGGGACATGTTCGCGCGGCGCAGATCTTCCGCGCTAGCATTGGGCTCGGTGATCGCAAGAAACGCGTTTTGCCAGCGCGCTTCCTCGGTGTGGCTGGCCTGCCATTGGGCGGAGGCCAGCCAGGCGGTGTACACGGCGATGCATAGGAAAACCAGGCCGAGGAGCCTGCGGTGTCGGCGGGCGAAGACGGCGGCGCGGCGGGCGAGGGGGGCCGGTTTGGCTTGCACCGCTTCGAGGCCGAGGAAGCGCGTCAGATCCTGGGCTAGTTCCTTGGCGCTTTGGTATCGATCGCGGGGGTGGTGGGCCATGCCCTTTTCGCAGATGAGTATCAGGTCCCGGGGGGTGCGCGGGTTGGCCTTGCGCAGGGGAACGTGCATGCCCGAAGCGATTTGACCCACGACCACCTCTGGGGAATCCGATTCGAATGGGCGCCTCAGCGAAAGCAGTTCGTAGAGCACCACGCTGAGGGAATAGATGTCCGAGCGATGGTCGATGGGGGCGCGGATCACCTGGGCTTGTTCCGGGCTCATGTAGTGGGGTGTGCCCTGGATGGCACCCGGCTGGGTGAGCGTTTCCATTTCGGAAATCTTGGCCAAGCCGAAGTCGGCCAGGATCAGTTGCCCCGTTTGATCCAGCAGCAGGTTCCGCGGTTTGATGTCCCGGTGGGTGATGCCCTTGTCGTGAAAGCCTTGTAGGGCGTCCGCGATGCCCGCGACTTCTTCGAGCACTTTGGCGATGTAGGTACCCTTTCCAAAGTGAGGCCAAAGTCGGTCGGGTCCTTGGTTGATTTGCGTGAGGATTTCAACGCGCAGATCGTGCCCTTGCACAAAGGGCATGGCGTACCAGGCGATGCCTTCGGTTTCGCCCGAATCGATGATGCGCAGGGAGTGGGGATGGTCCAATTCCGACGCGGCGTGGGCTTCTCGCTGGAATCGTTCGAACACGGCGGGGCGGCCCCTTTGAATCTGCGGAAGGACTTTGACAACCACGTTCTCTCCCTTGAAGGCAGCCCTGTGATGTGGGTCGTCCTCCTGGATTTCATGGGCCAGGTAAATCACGCCCATGCCTCCCCGGGCCATCTCCCTTTCCAATTCAAAGCGTCCCAGGCGCTTGCCCTGCAAGTCTCCGCCGAACAGGCCTTGCCCCAGGTTGGCGGGGGCTCCAGGAAGGCGCGCTCCACATTCGCTCCCAGGATCTTCAGGATTTGTTCGCGCAGGGAGTGATTGGCCCCGCAGGCTTTGTATACATGGGCTTCCCGGGCCGTCCCTTCGAGCTCTTGGGCCTGCTCCACGATGCGGTAGATTGAGTCCCAGTCCATGGGGGTGTCACTCACTCGGAAACCTCGGTGTGGAGCCAGGCCCGTACGATGGTCATGCGACGTTCGAGTGTGCGCAGGGGAATGTTGAGCAGGCGCGCGACCTCTTCCATGGACGTGCCCGCAAAAAAGCGCAGCTGTACGGCCTTGGCCATTTGGGGTTCTGAAGCTTCCAGTTTGGTGAGTGCCAGGTCGAGGGAATGCAGATCGACGGCCAACTCTTCAAAGGGGGCGGCGATCAATTCCACATCCAGGTCGGCCTTGTGGCCCCCGCGTTTTTGGGTGTTCTTGGCCCTGTAGTGGTCCACGAGCACGCTGCGCATGGCCCGCGAGGCCACCAGCAGGAAGTGGTCGTGGTCCTTCCATGCGTCTATGCCGCGCTTCTGGAGCCTCAAGTAGGCCTCGCTGACCAGGGCGGTGGGCTGCAGGGTGTGACCGGCGGAGTCGCCGCCCATGGAATACCTTGCGCGGGTGTGCAGCTGGGTAAAGAGCTCGGTGAAGAGGTCTTTGAGTTCCAGGTCGCCGTGGGGGGTGGAAATACTACGGGCGATTTGGGGCGTGGTGGGTTTGGGAAGGCCCCCATGGGAGGGAATGTCGTTCATGGGGATTAAGGGACCATATGCATGGGGGGTTGGCAAGCGGGGCGGGCAAGTGGGGCCAGGTGGCGCGCATTCCAGCCGATATCTGGTTTTGGTTCGGGCCATCCCCAAATTTGGTCCGGGGGGTTCCGGGCCTGTAGGGCCCGAATCCCTCCGAGTACCCCACATCTAGGGGCCTGAGCATGTGCTTCCACTAGGGGTGGAAGGTCGATTTCTGGCACTAAGAAGTCGCTTTCATGCGGTCCTTGGCAATTATCCCGGAGGGGGCTTGTGGATCGGGTGGTGGGGCGGAATGATACTCGAATGGGGCAAAGTGGATCAGAGTGGACCGAGGGTGCAGGAGCATCCCCCGAGGAAGGCGGTTTCGTCTTCTGTGGGGAGTCCAACCACTCTGTGGATAGCAAGAAGCGGGTTTTTGTGCCCAAACGCTTCCAGCAAGGCCTTCCCATGGACAGCCAGGGCAGCCGCGTGGCGGTCCTGACACGGGGTTTGGATGGTTGCCTCTATCTGTTCCCCGAAAAGGGGTTCAACCGGGCCATCAAGCGCCTCAACACCGAGGCCTTCGCGTCCAAGCAGGATCTTCGCTTGCAGCGTCTGATCTTCAGCGTTTCCCAGCGCATCACCCTGGACGGTTCCGGCCGCCTGCTGCTCCCGGCCAAGCTGGTCGAGATGGGCGGCATCGGCAAGGACGTGGTCATGGTGGGTGTCATGGATCGGGTGGAAATCTGGTCCGCTGCGCGCTGGGCCGAGTTCAGCGCAGCCAATGCCGCTTCCGATGACGAAGCGGGTTTCGATGAATTGGAGCAGCTCCTTTCCGGAGCGCTTGGAACCGATGGGGGACGGTCGTGATCCAGTCATGCAGTTCCGCCGATCTGTTCGAACGTACAAAGGGGGGTCCCGTCTTGGTTGACAATCCCTCTTCCGTGCACATCCCGGTCTTGGGCCAAGAGGTAGTCAGCCTGCTGGGGGGTAGGTCTGACTCTTTGAAAGCTTCTGGCTTGATCGTGGATGCCACGCTGGGTGCCGGGGGGCACTCGGCGCTGCTGCTTGAGGCTCTTGCGGGTGTTCGTGTCTTAGGCACGGACCAGGATCCAGAAATTCTGGAACTAGCCCGCAAGAGGCTTGAGCCCTTTGGCGATCGGGCGCGCTTTGAGCGCGCACGCTTCACCAATCTTGCGCGTCTCTTGCGCAAACTCCGTTGTGATCGGCCGATCGGGTGGTTAATGGATGTGGGCGTAAGCTCACTCCAGCTCGATCGGCCGTCACGCGGTTTTTCCTTCTCTGCCGACGGCCCCTTGGACATGCGTATGGATCCCAGCCGGGAGCGTACGGCCGCGGATATTGTGAACACCTGGGGCGAAGAAGAGCTGGCCAACCTGTTTTACCGCGAGGGCGATGAGCATCGTTCGCGCCCCATCGCTGCGGCAATCGTGAACGCCCGTCGGCGCGTGCCTTTCAAGCGCACCGCTGCCCTGGCTGATTTGATCGTGGAAACCGTGGGCAGTGGGGGTCGCACCCACCCTGGAACCAAAGTGTTTCAGGCCTTGCGCCGCGAGGTCAACGCCGAGGGCGATGAGTTGATTGCAGGCATGCAGGCCGCCGAGGACTGTTTGGCCCACGACGGCGTGCTCGCGGTCATCACGTTCCATTCCGGCGAGGATGCCGTGGTCAAGCAGTTCATGGCGGAAGGGGCTAAGGAAGGCCGTTTCGAATTGTTGTCCAAGAAAGGATTTTCTCCGAGTCGCGAGGAGATCCGCCGCAACCCCCGTTCGCGCTCCGCACGCGTGCGTGGCGTGCGCCGCATCCGTGGCGAAGCGGACCGCAACACACCCCTGGGCCCCGAAATCGAGGAGAACACAAAACCATGAAACGTGGCGCGCTCTCCCTTTTGCTATCCGCCCTCGCCTTTGGCGTGGGGTGCTGGACGTGCTACGTGCAGGCGCAAAACTTCGATCGGGGAGCGCAACTCAACAAGGCCCAGGTGGAGGTCGAATGGTTCGAGCGCCGAATTTCGGGCTTGCGCTGTCGACTGAGCGAATACGAATGGCAGGCCGCCAGCGAGGATGAGGCCCTGCGCATGGGTTTGGAAGAAGAGCGGAACGAGGCGACTTCGGGGACCCAGTGAGGGGGCTTTCCAATATGCAAGATTCGCCGGCCACAGACTCCCTACGCGAGGACATGCATAAGGCCCGTGGCGTGATCCAAACACTGATCGTGTTTGGATTCATTTTGGTCATGGGCCGCTCGGTTCAGTTGGCCTGGGCCGCCGAGGGCGAGCAGCCCGACGCCATCCAGGTCAAATCGGCTCCGCGCTCGTCCTTCGAGCTGTTCGATCGCAAGGGGCAGGCCATGGCCTTGTCCATGGAATGCTTCGATATCAGCGTTTCGCCCCGTTCCCTCTGGCGCAGCCACACACCCTTCCACATGGCCGAAGGGTTGGCCCAGGTATTGGACTTGCCCACCGAGGACGTGCTCGAACGGCTTCTGCCCAAGGGTGTGGACCCGGACACGGGGTTTCTGATCCCCGATCGTCCCAAGCTGCTTCGATTCGATTCCTCGGCTGCGCGAGAGGTGCAGCAGTGGTTGGCCACGGGGTCCCTCGATCCGAAAGCCGAACCCGTTCCCCTGCACGGTTGGAGTTGGGTCGTTCTTCCCGGGCGTCGCCACGCTACCCTGGCCTGGCAGCCCGAGGTGGTCTTGGACTTGCAAGAGCGCCTGCGCCACATGTCCGAAAAGGCCGCGGAGAGGCCCGAGCGTTGGACCGGCAAACTCCTGCGCGATTTGGCCAAATTGGTTACGGAGGCGGGCCTGCCCGAGGATATCCAGGAGGATATGCAGCGGTTGACGCCCTATGACAAGCGCGCTTACTTGGCCAACGCCATTTGGGATGAACTCTGTCCAACCACCTATCGATCCTTGGCTAAGGGGGTGGAGCCCAATGTGGCCCACAGCGTGGCCCAACTGCTGCGCGAGGAAACCGTGTCGCCCTGGCAGGTCCAGTTGCTACCCAGCATGCGGCGTTTTCAGCCCGTGCGCGAGGACCCGTTGCAGATGGTTGCCATGGGCGAGGGAGAGCCTGGAACCATGGATCCGTTTGCAGTTCTCGGTCACTGGGGTGTGCTCGGTCAGGAGGATGCGGAGGCCCAAGCCCTGCGCGATCGGGACAAATCACCGCACCTTTTGCCCTGGGATCAACCCGGCGACCCGGTTCTGGCGCGGGCTTCCGAACTGGCCCGTCAATGGAAACCGTGGAGTGGTCTCGAACGCCTGTGCCAAACGATTCTTGAGGATTCGGGCGTGGGGGAATCCTGGAGCCAAAACTCGAGAACCTATACGGTACGCAACCGTCGCTTAGCCCGGGACCGGCGCGTGCGCTGGCCCGACCGCGAAGTGCCCGATTACTATCAGGATGCGAGCCTGGCCGATGCGCCGCTCGAATTGCATACGACCTTGGACGCCCAATTGCAGTACGAGCTGCATGCGGAATTGCTGCGCGTGATGGATCGCTTTGACCCGGCCCTCGCCATGGGCATTTGCGTGGATGTGGATTCGGGGCGCGTGCTAGCCGTGGACGGCTTGCAAGCCTATCCCGGTGGTCGGTTCCTTCCGACCCAGCACGTGTTCACGCCAGGGTCGACCTTCAAGGCGGTGATCATGGCAGCAGCCTTGGACCGGGGAGTGGTCGCACCGGAAACGGAGTTTGAGACCTTTTATCCCGCAGGAATCCTGGTCCGTGACGGGCGCAGCAGTCGGCGCATCCGGGAGGCGGAGGGAGCACCCGATGCCCCCGAGATTTCAGCCACACTGGGATTGGCGAAATCCGTGAACGCCGTGTTGGTTCAAATCGGCCTGAAGCTTGAGGCTGCGGACCTGCGCGCGCTGCTGGTCGAGATGGGCTATGGTTCTCGGCCCCGGGTGGGGTTGGGGTCCGAGGGCTTGGGATACTTGCCCCAGTTGAAGAAGAACACCTGGAGCCGAACCCAAACCCATGCTTCGATCAGCTTCGGCCACGAATTGGGGGTGACCCTGTGGCAGCATGCCCAGGGGTTGGCGACCCTGGCGCGGGGCGGAAAATTCCTGCCCCTGAGCCTGGTGGATGCGGCCTATCAGGGGGAGAACTTCCACGAATTTGACCATGGGGGCGAGAAGCAGGTGCTTTCGGCCAAGGCCTGCGAACAGGTGCTGGAAATGATGGCCGTGGGCGCGGAATTCGGCACCGGCCGCAGGGTGGCCCACCCGACCATGTGCCCTGAATTCGCCTATCTGGGCACCAAGACCGGAACCACGGAGAAAGTGAAGGCCGAGGTGTGCATTCACATCGAATTACAACACGCTGCGGAGCATAGGGCGAAGAACACCTCCTGCTCGCGGGCGTGCTACATCGGTTTGAGGGGCAAGCGGGACCACAAGAGCAAGCGTGTGACCTGCTACACGTCTTCCATGTGTGCCATTGGGCGCCTGGAGGAGGGGGGACCCACCGTCCTGACCCTGATCGTGGTGGATGACGCGCGCACCAAGGAGAAATTCGGCGCGGATGTGGCTGGATCCAGCGCCATTCTGCTTTTGCGCCGTGCCCTGGGCCTTTCTGCGGAAACGGGACGGGACCTGACTTTGTCCGTTCCCCAATTGCCCGAGCATGCCTTCGGAGAATACGATTTGCCCTGGTTGGAGGAGGGGGACGCAAGTTGGCAGGCCGTTGAACAGGGGACTTCGGAGAATGATTGAACTGATCCGCTTGGTGGAGCGTTTTGGGGGGGCCTTGATCGGCCCAAAAATCGATCACCAAACAATTCAAATCACAGGGGTTCAACTGGACTCCCGTTTGATTCGTGAAGGCGATCTCTTTGTGGCGTTACCAGGCGCCGCAGGGGATGGGAGAGCTTATGCAAAGCAGGCCCAAGAGCGTGGGGCCGTGGCGATTCTGCTGCCCGACTCCGCACATGGGCTGGAATGCAGCTTGCCCCAATGGCAGCACGCCGAGCCCCGTCGCGTGGCCGGTGAAAGTGCAGCTCTGGTGCTGGGTCAACCCTCCAAGGATTTGGAGGTGGTGGCAATTACCGGCACCAACGGAAAGACGACCACCGCGCACATGTTGCGCTCGCTGTTGCACACCCTGGATCCTGCCCTGTTGGGAACCACGGGGTATCACCTGGCTGGCGGCAAGGACTACTCGGCCACCCACACCACCCCCGATGCACCGCGCTTGCAGGGATTGATGGCGGAGCACCGTGCCGAGGGTGGTGGCACCCTGATCATGGAGGCCAGCTCCCACGCGCTCGAGCAGGACCGACTGGCCGGCACCCAAGTGGACCTGGCCGTGTTCACCAACTTGAGCCGGGATCATTTGGATTACCACGGGGACATGGAGTCCTATGGTCGGGCCAAGGCGCGGATTTTTGAAACCCTGGGACCCGACGGTGCCGCCGTACTCAACTCGGATGATGCCGTGTATCCCATGATGGCCCGTGCGGTGCGGGGGGCGGGCGTGCGAGTCTTGACCACTTCGACCCAAGGGCCCGCCGACCTATGGGCCGCCAACATCGAATTGACTCCCACGGGAACCCGGTTCGACTTGAACGGGTTGGGATTGCAGGCCCAGGGCGTCGAAGTGCCCGTGCTGGGTGAGCACAACGTGAGCAACCTTTTGCAGGCGCTGGCCTGCGCCCGTTGGCTTGGGAAGGGCGAAGCAGAGTTGCTCGAGGATTTGCCCCGCGTGCAAACCGCGCCCGGTCGAATGGAATTGGTGTCGGGGTCGGATGGGCAAGGACCGCGCACGTTCGTGGACTACGCCCACACGCCCGAGGCCTTGGAGCATGCGTTGAATACCCTGCGGCGTTTGCCTGGAGAGGGACGCCTGTTTGTGGTCTTCGGATGCGGTGGCGATCGCGACCAGGGCAAGCGCGAACTGATGGGGCGGGTGGCCACCCGTCTGGCGGACCGGTTGGTGGTGACCAGCGACAACCCGCGCGGGGAAGATCCCGCCGCCATCGCGGAAGCGATCATGGTGGGCGTTCGGGAGCAGGGCCGGGAAACGGGATACCTTTGCGACGTGGAGCTGGACCGGCGCGCGGCCATCGAACGGGCCCTGCAAACGGCCGGGCCCCAGGACGTGGTTCTGATCGCGGGCAAGGGGCACGAAAGCACACAAACTTCGGCCCAGGGCGTGGTCGCGTTTGATGATCGGCTGGTAGCCCGGGAGCTTTGCTCATGAAAGGAGTGACATTCCAGGACCTCTTGGTCGCCACCGGAGCGCGCCACGTGGCGGGCCATCCGCGCGCCCTGTTCCAGGGCATCTCCACCGACACGCGCACGCTGGTCGGGGGGGAGTTGTTCCTCTCTCTATCCGGTCCGAATTTTGACGGGGATCGATTTGCCACGGGAGCGATCGACGCCGGAGCCTCAGGCGCCCTGGTGCGCCAGGCGAAGGGTGACCTTTTGGACAGCGAAGCCCCCGTGGCGGAGCATCCCGATCCCCGACGGGCCCTGGGGGACCTGGCCCGTTGGTATCGCACCCGTTGGAAGCGTGGGAAGGGCGAACACGACCGCGCCGTGGTGGGTATCACCGGTTCGTGCGGCAAGACCAGCACCAAGGAAATCCTGGTTCAGTTGCTGGAAGGCGTCTGCGAGGCCTACGGCAGTCCGGCCTCGTTCAACAACGACATCGGGGTTCCGTTGACCCTGTTGCGTACCCCCGCAAACACGGATGTTTGCGTGGTAGAAATGGGAACCAATGCCCCCGGCGAAATCGCGAACCTGTGTCGCATCGCCCAGCCCAATGGGGCCATCATCACGAACATAGGGGATTCGCACCTGGCGGGGTTGGGGTCGACCGTGGGCGTGGCCACCGAAAAGGAAGCCTTGGTGACGGGCCTCTCCTCCGATCAATTCTGCGTGCTGAATGCGGACTGCGCTTTTACCCAGCGCATCAAGTCGCGCACCCCCGCACGCATTCTGACCTTCGGGCTCAATGGGGATGCCCTGGTTTGTGCCCGCAATCTTCACTTCGAAAACGGCACCACGCGCTTTGTTTTGGAAGCGCCGGGCCTTACCGGTCCGCGGACCGTGACCGCCCCATTCCTGGGGGCTCATATGGTTCAAAACCTGCTGGCGGCCTTGGCTGCCGTGCATGGATTGGGGTACCCCATCGAATCGGTGTTGCCGGGAGTGGCGCGCCTGCGCGGGGCCCAGGGCCGCATGCAAATGCATCGGGTCGGTGGCTTGACTCTGGTGGATGACAGTTACAACGCCAACCCCCTGTCGGCTAGCGCCGGGGTTTCCCAGCTTGCGGGCATGGCCGGGCACCGTCGCCGCATCAT
>JARGOW010000048.1:0-1423 GCA_029212955.1 Planctomycetota bacterium
AATGGGCGCAGAACCCCGCGGGCAACAGACGTTCGCTGTCCTGCTCTTGCAGGGCCAATTCGCCTGCACTGACCGACCCTTCGCCAAACTGCCCCATGAGATTGAAGAATGCCAACGGGGAGTATCCCACCGCATAGGTGGAAAGGATCAACAGCGCACGTTCGTCAAGGAGTGCCATGGCCGACTCCAAAAGTGGTGCCAAACCGGTTTCCAACTGCCACTTCTGCCCCTTCGGACCCCGACCATAATGCGGAGGGTCCAGTAGGATCACGTTGTATCGCGAGCCCCTGCGCGCTTCACGCTGAACGAATGCCAACGCATCCTCCAACAAAAGACGCATGGGTCGATCCCCGAGCCCTGAGGCTACAGCGTTGTCCGATACCCAATTCAATGCGGCCCTGGAGGCATCCACATGGGTCACTTCGTATCCGGCTTGGCAAGCCAAAATGCTCGCAGCTCCTGTGTACCCAAACAGGTTCAGGAGGCGCGGCTTGTCCCCGGAAAACTGCCCGGCGAAGTCTGCCACCCGGCGCCAATTGGTGGCCTGCTCCGGAAACAGTCCCACGTGCTTGAACTGGGTCGGGCGAATGACAAAGCGCGCATCACCCTCCTTGCAGGTCCATGAAAGGTCCTCGGCGGCCCGCTTGCCTCTCCGGTCCAACCAATGGCCCCCACGGTCCGACTCACGTACGAAGCGATAGTCCGCCTGGTCCCAGATACCCCGGTCCAAGCGGGGCTGCCAAAGGGTCTGGGGATCGGGCCGGGACAACACCCGACCACCGATTCGCTCCAGTTTCTGGCCGCCGCCCGAATCGAGCAACTGGTAGTCCTCGAGGGAGGCGATGGGAAAGACTTGGGGAAACACGCCCCTAGCTTACGTTTGGGGCGGGTGCCGCCGCCAATAGAAAGGCGGGAGGCCCCAAAAGGGACCTCCCGCCAGAATCAATAATCCCTGGATTCTCCCAGGGAAGCCGTTGAATCAACTAGCCCTGCACGACGGGCTTGCAGGTTTGCTTCGAGGAGCAATCAGCTTTGGCTTTGGTTGAGCAGTCGCTCTTAGCCTTGGTGGAGCAGTCGCTCGAGGTGGCTTTCTTAGCGCCAGATGCACAGCAATCGGTGGCTTTCTTGGCCTTCTTGCCGGTCATATCCTTGCCGATCAGGTTAGCGGCGGGAGCACCCTTGGTCTGCTTGCCCACGACTTGCCCAGAAGCTTTCGTGGAGGAGCAGCAGGAGCCAGCGGTCTTGGCCTTTGCGGCCTTACCGGTGAGGTTGGCCACGGGGCCTTTGGGACCAGCGGTTTTGGTAGCGTCCGAGCAGCTTGCCTTGGCTTGGGCTTTGCCCGTGCTGGAGCAGGATGCCTTGTCGGTTGCGCAGGAAGCGGGGGCCTTTTGGGCCTGGCTGGCACATGCGGCCTTGTCACCCG
>JARGOW010000048.1:1523-12693 GCA_029212955.1 Planctomycetota bacterium
AGCAGTTGGCAGCAGCGGCCTTGGAAGCGCAGCAGTTGCTCTTCACTTTGGCCTTGGCAGCTTTGCCGGTCTTGCCGGGCAGGTTGGCCACGGGGCCATTCTTACCAACGGACTTGACCACGACCTTAGCGCCGGTGGAGCACTGGTCAGCGCACTCGCCGCCCTTGAGCGACTCGAGGCATTCGCTGGTCGCCTTCTTGGCCTGGGGGGCGCAAGCGGCCTTGTCGCCGGAGCAGTTGGCAGCAGCGGCCTTGGAAGCGCAGCAGTTGCTCTTCACTTTGGCCTTAGCAGCTTTGGCGGCTTTGCCAGGTAGGTTGGCCACGGGGCCGTTCTGGCCAGCGGACTTGACCACGACCTTGGCGCCGGTCGAGCACTTGGCTGCATCCGAGCAGTTGGCTTTGGCTTGTGCTTTGGAAGCGCAAGCGGCCTTATCGGTGGAACAGGTCGCTGCTGCCTTCGTGGAGCAGCTTTCGCTAGTCACTTTGCCCTTGGAAGTCTTGCCGGTCAGGTTGGCCACGGGGCCCTTCTGACCAGCGGTCTTAGCCACGGTCGAACACTTGGCAGCATCTGCGCAATCAGCCTTGGCTTTGGCCGTATCAGCACATTGTGCCTTCGGAGCCACCTTGGCCACTGCCTTTTCGGAGCAGCAGGACTTTTTGGCAACCTCGGTCACCGCGGGTTTGGTTTTGCAGATCTCAGCGGTGGCAGAGCAGTCAGCCTGGGCCCACGCGGGGATCGTCAAGCAGACCAGAGCGGCCAAGGAGAAGAGGGTAGAACGCATCATGTTCGAAAGGTTGTAGATATAGGGGCCTAGGCGGGCCGGACTCGGATTCACCGGGCCCTGTGCCCAGCGTGCGCATTGCGCAAAATCCATGTGATCACAGTGTACGGGTCAGATCGGCAAACGTGAGCCCCAGCTCGCGTCTTCTTACCCAGCGTTGACCCGATTTTGGACGACAGAGGCCTCAGTCGCATGCTGGGATTGGGACTCTCAGGGACCGAAGGGGGCCATTGCAGGGCTGTAATGCCAGTCTCCAGTACCCCGAAGCGGACCCGGGGAGGGTTCCAGACCATTTCCAGGCCCCCGAATCGTCGGCGGAGCCCGCTCCCAAGGGGGCCCATCCCCCCGCCACTGCTGGGTCCCAGATTCTCAACTCGACACGCTTATGGGGCGGCAGCCCCCCAGCCCCCAGGGCCAGGACCCCGGTCCACGGAGCCCCATGGACCACGGTCTGGACGGACACGCCAGCGCCCAATTCATGGTGCTGCAATCGTGGGCCGCACTCCATCCGAACGCTCGCTTTGACAGCCGGTTCGAAGGTGGCCTGACCGTGGCCCGGCGCTCCCAAGCACATCAGGGACCCCCCCATCAGAAAGGCACGTCCAAGGGCCACATCCCCAGTGCCGCTGGCAAACAGCAGAGGCTCCAATCCGGACCGCCAGTTCGCCATGCAAAATAACTGCCCACTCCCTCCCGGTGCGGAAATCCAGAGCTGGTTCCCCTCAAAGGCGATCTGTCCACCGAAAGCGGAGGCCCCACTGCCCTCTGGGGCGACGACAAGTCCATGGGGCGTCCAAGATCCAGACCCCTGGCGCACATACAATTGGACTGCACCGGATCCGAACCATGGGATTCCCATAGCGGAACGATCGGACGCCACCGCCACACTCGCACCAAAGCCACCGTGGGCGGGCAGGGGAACGCTGGATGAAATCCCCTGCACCCTGGGTGCACCCGACCCAGCCACCGACATCACAAACACCGCGCCACCACCCGATTGACCCGGGGCCCCCACTACGATCTCGCTCCCGGTCACTACCAGGGCCTCACCGAAGCGGGCACCCACCTGGGGAATGGGCGAATTCCAGCGTTCCGCTAACTCCAACCCGGTTCCCGAAGGCGCATAACGCGCCACATAGCCCTCCTGATGACCCAGCCCACCGGAGGCGAATGGCGCGGCAATCCACAGGGCATCCTGCCCCCACGCCAGGGCATGCCCAAACCCCCCATTGGATTCGGGCGCATCTGGCTCCAAGCGCTCTTGCCATCGAAGCCCCGTGGGACCCGACCGCACCAAATGCACGGCCCCTGCAGCCACGCCCGCCACCGTTTCACCGGGGGCCCCGGCTGCCACGAGAATTCCGCTCGGATCGGTTTTCAGACTCCAACCCAACGAAGACCAATCCCGATACCCGGGCACCGCGATGGGTGTGAGTTCCTTCTTGTCCGGGTTCCAAGCCCACAGCGCGCCGCTGCGGTCCCCTGCCCCAAAGGACCGGGGAGCTCCAATCACCATGCGCGTCCCCGCCCAGGTCAAGGCATGTCCAAAGCCGGTGGATTCCCCTTGCCCGAGCGGCGAGACCTGTTCGGGATCCCGGAGCACGTCCGGCTCCCCGCCCTGGCCAAAGGCCGTCGCCAAACAAAAAACCACACCCAAGGGGAGCGCCCACAATCGATTGCTATGCACCATGTTTCTCCTTCGGGCGCGCCCACACCACGTGGCCGCTCCCTGGAGGTTCAGGCTTCGAATTCGAAACTCAAACCCATGGCATCAAGACCGCCCCAACGCTTCAGGGTGGCAATCAAACCCCAAGAAATTGGAATCGCCCTCCCAGTCCTACCCCACGTAGCGCCCGGCTGAGCCGACCACCGTAACAATCAAGCCCAGCACCAGATTGATGGTTACGATCTTCCGGATCGAACCCATCTGGGCTCCACCCGCAGGCAGGTCCCCTTCGCCAATCGCCTTCGAAAGGCGCGCATAGGGGCCCCAGAACAGGATTCCAAATAGAATCGTCATCACCCAGGCCAAGCCCAACATGAGGTGCACGTGCATGCCCACAGCCTTCATGCCACCAAAAATGCCAAACAGCATCCAGTAGCCCGTGGCGTGAAGCATAAGAACGCTGAGCCAGACCCATCCGAAGAAACGCTTCAAAACCGCGTGCCAAACGGGCAGCCGCTGGGGCGGTTCCAGCTTCTCCGCGAGGGAAGGCCGCAGGGCTAGGTGGGCGAACAACATGCCCCCGACCCAAAGGGTCGAAGCCAAAATGTGAAGTGCGATCGGGATGGCCATGGAGTCTAGTGGGACCGGGAGAAGGGCCCATTGGGAAGGGGTCGAAAGGAATGGGCGGAAGGGCACATGCGTTGGGGCGGAATTCGGCCCTTTCCGGACCCCGGGCCTCCCCCGGCCGTGCCACGAGGAGCCCGGCCCATGGGTGGACGGGCCTGATTGGCGCATCCACAACGGGGTGCCTCCCACCAGGCTCCAAAATCATACCGCCGGGCCCTGCGGGAATGGCCTGAATAGAAAGTCAGGCGCACAATTCCCCCGGTTGCGGCTCCCCCGTACACTCTCCCCCCATGTCAAAACCCCTGCGAATCGGTTCTGTCCCCTACCTGGTAGGGCGCCCCTTGGACCGGGGGCTGGATCAGGAGCCCGGAATCGAATACTTCCAGGACGTACCCGCCAGATTGGTGGAACGCCTGCGCTCCGGCGATCTGGACGTGGCGTTGGTCAGCTCGATCGAGCTGTTCCGCATGCCGGGATACACCTTTATCCCCGAGTTGGCTGTTGGAACCCGGGGCGCGGTATCGAGCGTCCAAGTTTTCCTCCGGCGCCCCCTGGATGAAATCGAAGTCATCGCCATGGATCCTGCCAGTCGCACCTCCCAGGCGTTGGTGCAAATCCTCCTGGCCGACCGCCCCGAGGGTGCGCCCAAATACCTTTTCCCCGAATTGGAAGAAAACCAACGGGACCTGCCCGCAGGGGGCTGGCTGTCCATCGGCGACAGCGCCCTGCGCAACTTTCACGCGGGTACACACAATGTGTTCAACCCCTCGGCTGCATGGGTTCGCAGCACAGGCTTGCCCTTCGTATTCGCCGCTTGGATCGTGCGCCCCGGCGTGGACATCACACCCTACCTTCCCCTGTTCCATGGGGCCCACGACCGGGGTATCCAAGCGATCCCCGAGCTGGCTGCGCAGGCTGGGAAGACTTGGAATCTTCCCGCAGCGCTCTGCGAGGACTACCTGAGCCGGGAGTGTGTCTACAACCTGGGCCAGGATATGGGCACGGCACTCGAGGCCTTTGGGGAACGGGCCGGCGCCCTGGGTTTGACCGACCTGGCCGCCACTCCTTGCGCCGTTCAAGGCTAATCCGGGCCGGCCAAACGAAATAAAGCAGGGTGCCCAAGGTCACCCTGCTTTTTTTGTCCCCTGGGAACCGGTGCCCCGCTGGGCCTTACTTGGAGGCACCCGCTTCGGGAAGCGGGGGTTTGCCCACATTCCCGGGAAGAATGCGCGTCAGTTCGTGCCGACTGGCCAGGTACCACTTTCCGGTGGTCGTACGCTTGTCGCCCGATGAATAGTTCTCGAACTTGTTCGAAAACAGCCAAACCTCATCACCCCTGCGCTCGGCTGTGGTCACGATAAAATCGTCCCAGGCATAGCTGTACATGGTGAGGTCCAGGCTGTTCAAGGAACCCGGTTCGATCCATCCGCGGCGTTGCTCATGGTGCTTCAGTCCGCGGTTGATGACCAAACGCTCCCAACCGGCCACGTTGTTTTTGGGCGCCTTGAGCAAATCCGTGGCGATCTTGATCAACTCCGGATCGTTGGAGTCCGCTGCGGGCATTCGCATGGAATCCAGGGCGGCCACCGCACAGCGCTTCAAATGGGCGATGGCGTCCTGCACCTGCTTGCGTTGGGCTGCGCGATCGGGAAAGGCCGGACGCGGCATGTCGCCCGTGATCGTCGGACCCAAAACGCACGCCTCCCCCATGGAGCGGTCGTAGGTTTCCGCAAGGTCGATGGCTTGCAACCCCTGCTGCAGACGCAGCATGTTTTCATCGAGGGCTCCGCGACCCAAGATGCGATTGCGTACGTGATGGGGATCCTTGGGATCGGTTTCAAGAATCCATTTGCCGTATCGAAGCTGTTCCTCCACCGGGCTCGACAGGGCTTCACGTACCGCCTTCTCGACCCCATGGATACGGCTTTTGATGCTGGTTTCCAGGTACATACGCTGACCGCTTGCCAGGTTCTGCTTGAGGGCTGCGTTGGGTTCCATTTGCGCCAGCCACGCGATGTCTTCGGGTAGTTCCTTGTCCCGAACCCTGAGCACGTTTTGGGCCCAAGCTTCGACCTGACCTTTGGTGAAAGGCGGCTTCAACGCTTGGGGCATGGTTTCCCGGTCGTATTTTTTGCGCATGCCCTCGATACGAGCTTCGATGTCCGGAACCTGCCCCTGGTCTTCTGCGAGCCGTGCGAGTCCATCCTTAAGCAGGGCTTCGAAGTCATTCAGATTGGCCGTGACCAGCTTCACATTGGAATCCCCTGCCGGGTATTGGGCCAATCGGCTGCGGAAGCCCTCGATCTCGCGGCGCACACCGGCCACGCGATTGGCATCCTTCATCAGGCGCAAGGGCACAACCTTCAAGTTGTTCCAGGCGTTGCCGATGTCCTTGTTCAAGGCCACCAATTTGGCGTGCTCGTAGGCAGGAGCCGGAGCAGGCTTGGGGGCCGGTTTGGGTTTGGGATCCACGCCCGGAGCGGGTTTGGGATCCGGCCCAGGCTTGGGCTTGGGTTGATTGAGTTTGGCGGTGACGGAGGCCCTCGCGGCCTTCAGCCGGGCATTGGCATTCTTCCATTCCTGGGTCCCCTGCTGCACCACGGCATTCAATCGCTTCTGTGCCCAGTTCAAATCCGAAAGCAGTTTCGCGCCTGCCTTGTGATCCCCCGCGGGCAGATTGGATTCGGCGGTTTCGACCTTCGCGATGCGAGCGACCGCCTTGGCCACCATGGGATCTCCAGCGGCGGCTAGGGGGGTCAGAAGCAATACGGATAGCAGCAGGATCAGGCAGCGCATGGGGTGGTTTGTTGGGGATGAAGCCGTGCCAAAAAGACTTGGCGCTCCGGACCGAAACTCTAGCGTCCGGCACCTCCTTCCAGCGCAATCAAACCTCCAGGCCCCTCATAAAAGCACTTTTTTTGAGGGTTTCTAAGTGTTCCAGGTCTCCTGTTAGCCCCCTCAAGACCGGTAGACCCGTGGGAACATATTGAAGCGGCACGCCAGGGCAGCATGCTCGGCCTGCGACCGCGAACCTTGCTCCAACGACATTCCAGCACCGGGATCCCGCGCCCCCCTATCGACCGCGGAATTCCACCCTTGCGTGAAGGCATGCTACCCCCGGGACTTGGTATGACATTTCTCCGGTGTAGGAGTGCAGCCACCGCAACGCTAGGCAACAGCACCCGCCCGCTCAGGTCCGAATCGTCCACAGAGTCCACGGCTCGCGCGCAAAACTAAATCCTTAGACAGCTTGTCCGTGAGAGGGCACCCAATGGGGAGTGCATCCCATGCAAACGGAGTTCCGCTACGCCAGATAGGCAAACCTGTACAGCGAATCAGGACCGTCCAGGGATCTGCAGCCCGAAACTGTCCCCCCCGATGCGTTCCCTTGAAAGCAGGAACGGAATCCAGGAATTGGTGAGGGACTCCGCCAGCTTTTTGCGCTTAGGGGAGTGGCCCATAGCAGTGCATTTCATGCCGTAGACCCTTCAGGGGCGCGAAATCAACTATTCCGCATGTTGCTTCGATGAATTCAAACCGTACATTTCGTTCCATGAATCCGTCGGAGCCCCTGCCTTCCAGCAAGCCCGCCCCTATCCTCGGGGGAGGGCTCTGCCATAGGGTCATGATGGTTCGCCCTGCAAATTTCGGTTGGAATCAAGAGACCTCCCACTCCAACAGGTTTCAGGTTTCGCCGGAGGGGATGGAAAGTTCGGTCATCCACACCGAAGCCCTTAGGGAATTTGAATCCATGCGAACCGCCCTCGAAGGGGCTGGTGTCCAAGTCCACGCCTTCGACGATGATCAAGATCCCGTCACGCCCGACTCAATATTCCCGAACAACTGGGTGAGTTTCCATTCCGACGGCACGGTCATTCTTTACCCGATGCACGCCAACAACCGCCGGGCAGAAGTTCGAACGGACTGGGTGGACAACCTCGAGAAAGAGCTCGGCATTCGATGGAGTCGTCGGGTGGACTTGCGGCACCTGTGCGAACAGGACCACTTCCTGGAGGGCACGGGCAGCATGATCTTGGATCGCACCCGCAAGGTGGCTTACGCGGCCCTCTCCCCCCGCACAACGCCCGAAGGACTGAAGGCATTCGCACAGACCTTGGACTACAAAGTCCACGCCATCCACACCTCCGTGGAAGGCCACCCCGTGTATCACACCAATGTGATGATGAGTTTGGGGCAAAGCCATGCCATGGTCTGCTTGCAATCCATTCCGGACGAGGGTGAGCGTAAGGGGCTCATGGAACAACTCGAAGCCACGGGCCGACAGGTCATCGAAATCGATCGGGATCAAATGATCAATTTCGCGGGCAACCAATTGACCCTGGCAAGCACATCGGGCGACCCCTTGATCGTCATGTCAAAACGGGCCCTGGCAAGCCTAAGGCCATCCCAGGTACGTGAGCTCGAAGGGCATGGTCAAGTGATCGCCCCATGCTTGATGACCATCGAGCACCACGGGGGCGGCAGCGCGCGCTGCATGCTTGCGGAAATCGCCACACCCGCCTAACCACCCCCCACGCGGCGTTCCGCCAGGGTTTCCCCACCGATGGGAAGAGGCCACGTGCACCCGCACCCAAGCGGCGCCCCCTGCCCAAGCGCAGTCGGGCAAGTTTGGGACCGGGAGGCTACACTGCCCATGCGAGAATCGTAGCGCGCCCCCCAGTCCCATTCGATCGAACATGAAAACTCCCATGCTTCGCCTGACCGCACCCGCCACCCTGGCGATGGCCCTCCTGGTTTCTTGCGGCAGCGACCTGAAGGCCCCCGCCGCCATTCCGCCCCCCGCGGTCAACTTCGCGCCTTCCTCGGGAGTGGTCCCGGTCCCCAGTGACCTACTTTATTCGGGCACAACGGATCTAACGCTCAACATCCCGGGTGTGGACGATGGCTCCAACCCCCTGGCAACCCCGGTCGAAATCGCCCTGTCCGCCATGGACGGCTGGTCCACGAGCGCGCCCTTCATCATCGAGTTTAACACGGCCCTGGACGCGGGCACTCTAGTCGCTGGCACCACGGTTCGAATATTCGAGGTCACCCTGGACACGGGCATTGCCCCGGTTGGAGGTCCCGTCAACGGAGTCGTCGGAGAATTGGCCATCAACGCGGATTTCACCGTGGGTTTGGCGCCCGAGTCCAATGAAAGCGCGATCCGCGTGTACCTGGAAAGACCACTGAAGCCGGCCACCTCCTACATGTGGGTGCTGACAAATGGCATTCAAGACTTGGACGGGACGCCAACTCAAAAAGTAGGGGAATACCTGCTCGCCTCCTCCTTGGACCCCTTTGATATGGGAGCCCCCATCGCGGCGTTGCAGGGGTTGGTGGGAGCCCAATTGGCCGCAGCTGTGGGCCAAGGAATGGTTCGTGACGACATCATCATGAGCAACGTGTTCACCACCCAGGGTGTGGACCAGGTGCTCAATACTTTCGTGGCGATCACAGCCGGTCAGGAGGCCGCGGTCATCGCTGCCCTTTGCGGCGGCCTGCCCAGTGGTTGTGTGGGAGAGGGCCTAGCGGTAGACCCCAACAACACGTCGGCACTGGCGGTCAACATGCCGTCCACAATCACCACCGCCGATCGCGTTCCCGGCAGCCCTGGCATCGCCGACCTGTACACGGGCGAACTGACGGTTCCCTATTACCTGACAGGGGTGACGAACCCCTCCGATACCGCGGGCGTGATCAATACGGATCCCTTGACCGAGCGTATTCAGGCGCGCTTCAACTTCCTCCCCCCGCCCCTGCAGGACGATCACCACGTGACCAGCACCAACGTGCTGCCCGCCTCCACCGGGCAGGAGGTCATCCCGGTTTTGATCTCGGTCCCCAACGCCGGTAGCGGCCAAGCCAAGCCCATGGGTGGCTGGCCGGTCGTCATCTTCCAGCACGGCATCACCCGGGATCGCACGGACATGCTGGCCCTGGCCGACCAGTTCGCCGCCGCGGGCATGATGATGGTTGCCATCGACCTGCCCCTGCACGGTTTCACCACCACCGCCGACCCGGTGCTTTTCGCCGGCTATGATGCGGCCCAACCGGGCGCCCGGGAGCGCATCTTTGGCCTGGACCTTTTGGATGCCATGGGTGCTGCCGGACCCGACGGCACCGTGGACTCTTCCGGATCCCACTTCATCAACCTGTCCAACCTGCTGCTCACCCGGGACAACCTGCGCCAATCCATGAGCGACCTGCTGCACTTCACATTGCAGTTGGGATCCTTGGACTATGACGGCGGTGGCGCCGACGTGGATCCGACGCGCTTCCACTTCGTGGGCCACTCCCTGGGCGGAATGGTGGGCATCCCCTTCCTGCGCCTGGCCAATGCGAACTTCCAATCCGCCACCCTGGCCATGCCCGGCGGTGGAATCGCCAAGCTGCTGAACGGCTCCGATTCGTTTGGGCCCAGAATCCGCGCCGGGCTCCTAGCCGCCGGCGTGGCCGAAGGCACACCGGACTTTGAGGCCTTCCTGTGGGGAGCCCAAACCGCCATCGACAGCGTGGACCCCATCAATTATGCGGCCACCCTGGGCGCAAGCGGACTACCGATCCACCTCATCGAGGTGGTGGGCGGGGGCGTCAGTGGCTTGCCCGATGCTGTGATTCCCAACTCCGTGCCCCTGGCCCCCTTGGCCGGCACCGAGCCCACCATCGCCAACATGGGCCTGGCGAACATCATCGTGGACACGGTCAATGGTGGTGGCATCCAGGGCGTGGTGCGATTCATCGATGGCAACCACTCCTCGATCCTGGATCCCACGGGCGGCGCGCCCGAATTGGCTGCATTCACCGAGATTCAGGCCCAGACCGTGGAGTTCGCGGTCACCTCGGGCACCTCCCTGACCCTGGTGGATGAAACCGTGGTGAACACCACGCCCTAGGGCATTTCCTGCCCGCACGGCGCCGCCAGGCCCTTCGATGGCTGTCGAAGGGACCTGACGGCGCCTTTTTCGTGGCCCACGAGTCCATCGGGCGGGCAGGGATTTTAACCTGGGACCACAGCGGCCCGGGGGGACGCGAGGGCCGCCGATCGGCGTGTGAAAGGAGGCAGCAGTCCGAGGGGACCGCCTGCCCCAGCCCCAGGCTTCTCCCCTTGGAACTCGCCGCGCCCATCCCTTCCAAGGCTTGCACCGTGGACAACTCCTCCCTTTTCGACTCCAGCGACTCCGATTTGCCGCCGACCACCAAAAAGAAGGCCAAGAAGGCCGAAGTAGACGACGCCCCGGCCCCCGCCCCCAAGGGCAAAGGATCCGCCGGCGCCCGGGACATCTCCGTGGCCGAGTTCTTCGAGAAGAACCGGCACATGTTGGGCTTCGACTCCCCCTCCAAGGCCATCCTGATGGCCGTCAAGGAAGCCGTGGACAACAGCCTCGACGCCTGCGAGGAGGCCATGATCCTGCCCACCATCCGGGTGGAGCTCGAACAGACCGGCGAAAAGTTTTTCAAGGTCTGCATCGAGGACAACGGCCCCGGCATCCCCGACACGCACATCGGCAAGATCTTCGGCAAGCTGCTCTACGGGTCCAAGTTCCACAAGCTCAGCCAAAGCCGCGGCCAGCAGGGCATCGGTATCTCCGCCGCCGGCATGTACGGCAAGCTGACCACGGGCAAGCCCGTGCGCGTCATCTCCAAGACCAAGCGCGGCCGCCCGATCGAGGCCATCCTGTCCATCGACTCGTTGCGCAACAAGCCCGAGATCCACAGCTCCGAGGAGATCGAGTGGCCCGACCGCAAACATGGCACCCGGGTCGAGATCGAGATGGAAGCCACCTACAAAAAGGGCATCCGCTCGGTGGACATGTATCTCAAGCAGACCGCCATCGCAAACCCGCACCTGACGCTCACCTTCGTCGACCCTGCTGGCGAAGAATTCGTCTACGAGCGCAACACCAAGGAAAAACCGCCCAAGACCGTGGACATCAAGCCCCACCCCCACGGCGTGGAAATGGGCCGCTTGATTACCATGCTCAAGGAGACCAGCTGCCGTTCGGTGTCGGGTTTCTTGCAGGAGGAATTCTGCCGGGTGGGCCCCACTCTGGCCAAGCGCATCGTGAAAGCGGCGGGCAACGGACTCACGGAGA
>JARGOW010000049.1:0-5218 GCA_029212955.1 Planctomycetota bacterium
GGAAACCGCCGTGCGCTGCGCCCAAATCATGGGCTTGCGCGTGGCCGGCGTGGACATCCTTGAGTCCGATTCTGGGCCTTTGGTTCTAGAGGTCAACTCATCGCCCGGACTCGAAGGCATCGAGGGAGCCACCGGGCTCGATGTGGCAGGTACGATCATCGACTATATCGACAGCCAAGTCGTCTTCCCCGAGCTCGACCTGCGCCAGAAGCTCACGGTCTCGAAAGGATATGGAGTTACGGAATTGCTCATTCCCGAGGGATCCGAATTGATCGGCAAGACCATAGACGCCTCCGGCCTCCGAGAAACGGACGTATCCGTGCTCAACCTCACCCGCGGAACCTCGGTCATCTCCAACCCCCGCGGCTCGCGAGAGCTCGAAGGCGGCGATCGATTGCTCTGCTACGGCAAGCTCGAATCCATGCGCCACCTGGTACCCGAGCGAATTCGACGGAAGCGCCGCGTCAAGGCCCGCAAGCTGGAGAACCAAATCGAGGACTTGGACTCGGTGTAAGGGCTCACTCCCTGGTTCTGGCTTGAATGACCATTCCTGGAGTGGGCAAATCCCAACACCGGCCTTGCCCATCTCAGTCCGGGGCCCCTCCTTCGCCCTGGGTGACCGGCCCGCGAAAGCGGGCAAGGCAAAGGCCAAAGTCTAAGCGAACCCGACCCCAGGTCGAACTTCAATGGGAGGAGGCACCGCTTACGGTGCCTCCTCTTTTGTTGTCAAGGGCTATGGATTTAGTGACCTCTGGACCTATCGGGGATATAGCGGGGTCGCCCACATTGGGCGTGTTTTTGCGCGAACCTGAGCCCGCCCTTTGGGATCTAGGCCCGGTATGGGTTTTGCGGCCTGGTTCCGGTCCGGCTTATTGGGATCCTTGGTATGGTCCTTCGTTGTTCCTCGCCCCTATCATTGCTCACATTATGAAGAATTCCTCGACTCGCGATTGCGTTTGGCCCCTTGGTCGGTTGGTGGGTCCCGCCGGTTTCTGGATGGGAGCCTCGTTGCTTTCCCTGGTGGCATGCACCCAGTCCAGCGGCTCTTCCAGTGCTCCTCCTACGGTACAGGGGGATCCCATGGTCTTGCAGGTCATGTCCAATGGGTTTGGGCCGATTCTCCCGCACCAAATCTTGGCGCTCGACGCTTTGGGCAACCCAACCGGCCAGATCGCTTTCGTGCGTGATCAATATGCACTGATCGAGAACCTGACCCTCAGCAATCCCATTTTGCCGGTCTCCAAATTCCCCACCCAACCCATTTTGCCCACGGGCGCGGCGGGCAACCATTTCCTCTATGCCACGTTCAATCTGGACATTGATTTGGACACGGTGCTGGATGGGAGCCCGGGCGGCGGGGTGAATTCTGGATTGACCGGGTCCGTGGTGGTGACCGGCACCGATGCGATTACGGGCGCGGTGAGCCTGATTCAAGGTCGTGTTCTGGTGGGAGGCAAGACCTATGCTTCGAATGGGGTTGGCGGCAGTACGCTCTCCACCTGGGTCCGGACCAATGCTTCCGGCGATCTGGAGCTCACGGATGCGCGTGGTTTGGGCTTCCCCGGAACCGAGACCGTCCTGTTCGCTTCCAATGGATTGGTTTCGGAGCGAACCCTGGTGTTCATTCCGGACGCGGATGACGATCTGTCCACCCACGAAACGTTCCCCGCCGGACTCCAGATCAATATGCGCATCAGCTCCGCCCTGATGTCGATGACCGGTGAGGCCTCCGAAATGGGGATCCTGGGCAGCACGTCAGTGGGCAGCGACATGAGCTCCCCCGAACTCAAGTTTGGCCCGCCGCCGCTCAACACCCTCTCCATCTCCCCCGGCAATGGGGACGTGGACGTGGATCCGTTCAGCCACGTGATCGTGGACTTCACCGAACCCATTCAACCGCTGACATTGGGTCCTTTGGAAGGCGCAAGCCCGGCCGGCGACAGCCTGTCCTTTGGGCTTCGATTCGGTCCGGTCACAGGACCGGCAAGCATGCCCTTCACCATGCGCCCCGTCAGCGTCTTTGACCTAAGCCGCTTCGAGATCATTCCCGCTTTTCCATTCCCTGGCAAGGCCACCGACGTGCCCGGATGCCACAAGGAATACTCCCAGGTAGACGTGACCTTGAACGCCGGCCATGTGGCAGACCTGGCCCTGAATCCCCTGGCCAGCGACCCGCAGACGCTGGTGCCCAACCGAAACACGCTCAGCGGCTTGACATTCTTTGAATTGGGAGCTGGCCAAGGCCTGGTCAACGCCCCCGTGCTACCCGATGCCATTTTTGTAATGGGAAGTGGATCGGCAGCGGGCCTCTCGGTGATCGATCTGAACGGTTTCGGACAGGGAACAGGCGATCCGACCTCCACACCGGGGGTCGCACGCGAAGGCGAGAGCAAGTTCCAGTTCAACCCCAACGTATCCCAGCAAACGGGGATCCTGCCGCCCCTACAATTGGGCACATGCACCTTGGACGGTGGTTCGGCCGGGGTCTTCACGTTGACCTTGGATACCACCCTGGACGGGGTGCTGCTTCAGACTCCGCTGATCGCGAGAGCAGGTGACATGCACGTGGGGCGCCCACTGGATACGGTGTTCAACAACGCATTGGCAACCGGCTGCCAGTCGGGTGGCCCTTTCCTGGCAGGCGATGCCGCGGCGGCGGACGGACTGAAAGTCGCTTTCCCCACGGCCGGTGGGCCCAACACGGTGGCGCCCGGTCCCCTCTCCAATGGCGGCAATACCATGCCCGGTTCAGGCAACGCGATCTCTTGGGCACCGCATCCCAACCCGCCGCCCTTGCAGTTTCCCCCCTTGTGCTTGATGCCTTTCCTTATGGCACAAGAGCCCACCACCGTGGACCATATCCATGGGCCCCTGCCCCCCTTCGGATCCGGCAACAACCAAAACGCTTACAAGACCAACCTGTTGGTCCCCGGAGATCCGTTTGGCACGCCCCTGGATGCCAATCCCACCAATCCCAGCGGCTTGTTGGTCCAGGAGCAAAACGGATTCTTCATGGGCCCCTCTTACGGCCAAGTGCTGACCGCGGCCTGCAATCTCTACCAGGTGCGCCAACAGTTGGGTCAGTTCTGCTACCTGGTGGATCGCCAACGGGGGGAGGTCGTAGTGCTCAATTCCAATCGCATGCAGGTCATCGATCGCATTGCGATGGAGGACCCCACCTCCCTGGCCATCGGCCCCAACCTGGACGTGCTAGCGGTGTCCAGCCAAGCCACGGACAAGGTGTTCTTCGTGGACATCGACCCGAGCTCGGCCACATTCCACCAGATCATCCAACAGACCCTGGTCGGCGACGGACCGCGCGGGGTCGCCTGGCAGCCCGAAGGGGAGGACCTCTTGGTTTGCAACGAGCTTGGGGATTCCCTTTCCATCATCGCCGGCTCTTCGCTGGAGGTGAGAAGCGAAGTCAGCATGCACCTGAGCGCCCCCTTCGAGGTTTGTGTCTTCCCACGCATGACCGGGTTTGCCTTTGACCGCGGGGTTTACCTGGCCTACGTGCTGAACCGCGACGGGCGCGTGGCCATCTTCGAGTCCGGTCCGGGATCGTCCACCGGCTGGGGCTACGACAACATCGTGGGCCTGGCGCCCATGACCTTCCAGAATCCGAAAACCATCCAGCCCGACCCCAGTCACCTGCAGGCGGGCGCGTGGGTGGTGCATGAGGGGCCGCTGGATCCGGTGACCCACGCCCCCGGCCCCGTGGGCGAAGGCGCGCTCAGTCACCTCTTCCTGGAAGCCTCGCCCCAGGGCCCCATTCCGCTTGGCGGCCAGGCCTCCACCCCGCAGATGCGCGGCATGCAAATGGGCATCCGCTCTTCGGTGGGAAGCCGTCACCTGTCGGGCATTCCCGTGGACGTGGCCTTTGACAACCAACGGAACCTGGGCGTGCTGCCCGGGTGGACCACGGACTTCTCCCCCGACCCCGCGTTGCAGAATGGCAAGGGTCTGGTTCGCCTCAATCTGGCTGCGGATGCCGTTGTACCCATTTCCGCGCCCCAGTTCCTGTTTGCGGTCGTACCGGACTCGGGCAATGGAGTGGATTCGGCCGTCATTGACGTGATTCGAATGGATCCAACCGATCCCACCGCCATGGATGTGAACCCATATCAGCCTGGCCGGCAAAGTATCGAGGCACCCCATGCCACGGCCCTTTGCGATTACTGGCGCCAATGATCGGACCTGGCGATCGAGGTTAGAACCCCGGGCCAGCGAATCGAATTCGCTGGCCCGGGCTTTGACACCCTCCTATTCCAGCCGGACCTCAAGGACCCAAGCCAGTCGATTGGGGCCGCATTGTGACCCCAATCGCTCTAGCTCCCCACTTACCCAAGGCTTTCAGGGATCTGCGAGAAGATTTCGTAAAGGGCGCGCAGCGGGGCTGCGGGAATGGACGAACCCGGGTCAGAATGGCCCAGCGTCCTCCGACCCGGCGAGCGATCATCCCATGGACAAAGCGCAACGATACGGCCAAGGGCCTTTCTTGGAGCACCTGAGCCGGACTCTCGAGCTCACGGCACCACCCCATCTGATTCGGCACAACACGAATCTAATCTACGATTGCGGGGATCAGATCCTGCGGCTGACGCCCAATGCCTTTCGTTCGGCCGATGAGGTCAAACGGGAACTGCATTGGATGGCATTTGTGGGCCAGCACACGGATCAGGTGGTTCGGGTCCTGGGATCCGATGCGACCATCACCCAACAGATCGAATTCGAGCGGGAGTCCTTCACGGCCACACGGCTGCAAAAAATCGAAGGATCCCCCGTCGATTCGGATCGCTGGAACCCGCGGCACTTCGAAAGGGTGGGACGTCTCACGGGCCAACTTCATCGGCTGGGGCAGGAATACGATCCGCCCAGGGAGCTGGCCCTGCTGCCCTGGGATCGATCCCCCGAGGCATGCCTGGCCCATGACCTGCCCGACGACGGGCGAGGATTGCCGGACCTCAATCAGAAGGTCTTCGAGTACATGGCGGCCTTGCCCCAATCCGCCCGGCACTTTGGTCCCATCCACTACGACATCCATCCGGGCAACTACCTGCTCACCCCCGACGATCGGCTCGTGTTGTTCGACTTCGAAAACTCCTGCCTGGGCCACTATATCAACGACATTGCCGTGGTTTTGTACTACGCACGGCTCAATCGGCACTCCAAGATCGATGCCAACTTTGACCGCACATTTCTCCAGGCTTTCTGGAAG
>JARGOW010000049.1:5228-9054 GCA_029212955.1 Planctomycetota bacterium
CATGGATTGGCTGCTGCTCAACCGGGGTCTGATCGTGTACGGATATCTACTCAAGATTTGGCCGGGTCCCTGGAACCCCGACCAGCAGCACTACATCCACGTGACCCTGCGCGACATAGAACTTTGCCGCCAAGCCCTATCGATCTGACCCGTAAGAATCCGGATCGGCGCCCCCGACCGGAATCTGACCCTCCTCCCCAGGCCCGTTGTAAGATACGGGCCGTATGCCTGAAACTCGCCCCGCCCCCCGCATTCTTGCTGCCCAATGGATCCCATGCTTGCTGCTTGCCTTGCAGGGTTTGCTCGCGTGTAGTGCCCCACGAACGCTTGAGCCTGTGCCCGCCGAATGGAGCGCCCGAGCCGAGGTTCCTGGCTTTCCTGGGATCCGTGGGTTTGCCCTGCAATCCAGTCTCGTCTTCCGCGAGAGCATCCTGGAAGCGGGTCGGCTCCGTCGCCAGGCCCAAGCCACTGGACATGAATTGGGCGGGGTCCGGATCCTCGCCCTATCCGGAGGTGGCCCCAACGGCGCTTTCGCCGCAGGGTTTCTCAAGGGCTGGACGCAAACCGGAAAACGCCCGCACTTCGACTTGGTCACCGGGGTCAGCACCGGGTCCTTGATCGCTCCTTTTGCATTTCTGGGCTCGGAATTCGACGAGGTTTTGGAACGCCTGTACACGTCGAGCAGCTCCAAGAAGCTGTTCCAGTCCTTGCCCTTCTGGCGCATTCTCTCGAGCAATGCGCTCTATGACGTTCGCGCCCTGCGCAAGGTCATCGCCGGGGCGGTGACCGAATCGATCCTGGAGCAGATCGCCCATGAGCATCGCCGAGGGCGCCGACTGTTCATGCTGACCACCAACCTGGACGTGGGCCGGGCCGTGGCCTGGGATATGGGCAAAATTGCTTGTAGCGAGCAGCCGGGAGCCCTGGCCCTATTCCAGAAGATCATGCTGGCCTCGGCCTCCATCCCCTTGGCCTATCCCCCCGTGTACTTCGAAGTGCAAGCCGAAGGCGGCACCTATGGGGAAATGCATTTCGATGGTGGGGTGGCCTCCCAGGTCTTCATGCTCGGCCTGCTGACCGACCTGGGTGAAGTCCGCAGCGAATTCGGGGTTCCGAGCGCCGACATGACCACCCGGGTTTACGTTCTGCGCAGCGGAGTTCCCCGGGCGACCTGGTCCTATGCGCCCGCGGATCTGCGTTCCATCGGCTTGCGCTCGGTCACCATCGCCACCAACTCCATGGCGCTGGGCGACCTCCTGCGCATCCATGAACTCTGCCAGCAGAATGATCTGGATTTCCGGCTGGCCGCATCCCCTGTGGATTTGGCCCCCGACGGAGGTGTGGAATACGACGACGTGGCGATCCGGGCATTGTTCGAAACAGGTCGATCCAGGGGGGCCTCCCCTTCCCCATGGTGGAACCACCCCTTCGACATGCTGAAGGACGAAGAGCCGCCCCACTCGGACCAGCCGGAGTAACCTCCACGGGGGAGCCCCGGTCCTGGTACAAGCCCACGCCCCGAAGCCTCCCGCAGGCGAGAGTGAACCTGTCGTCGAATCGCACAGGCCTCCTAGGACAGTCCAATCGCAACCGCCCTCGGGGAACGAGGTGCCGATCCCCCAATGGGGTCCCCTCTGCGGTCGTCCCGATCCAAAGGGATTGGAAATTCCTCCAAAAGTGGGGAACGTATTGCGGGGGTCTGGCTCCAAGTCAGCGCAACCGCCAATCATCCACACCCAAGCAATCCCCTCGCCATGAAACGGAGCCCCCTGCGCCTGCTCGCTCTCGTCTTGCCCGCCCTGATCCTCAGCCTGCCTGCATGTGGCACCAAGGACGATGGTCTCACCCCCGTGACAGAGTCCCCGGGGGATGCCCTGCGCAGCCAATTCGCAGGCTGGCCCGTCGGGCCCGATGCGCCCACAGTCGCCAGCGAGGAGCTGGTTGCCCTAGGAGAGCGTCTTTACCACGACAAAGCCCTCTCCGCTGGCAGGGACATTTCCTGCGCCAGTTGCCACTCGATCGACAATTTCGGCCAGGACAACAAGGCCTTCTCCCCGGGCACCGGCGATCGGATGGGTGGTCGCAGCACGCCCTCCTCGTTCAACGCCTTCCGCCAAATCGCACAGTTCTGGGATGGTCGAGCCGCCAGCGTGGAGGAACAGTCCACCATGCCCATGCTGACGGACGTGGAACACGGCCTGACGAGCGAGCAACAGATCGTTGAGATCCTGCGGCAGGAGCGGGGCTACGACACTGCTTTCGAGTCCGCCTTCCCCCAAAGCCCTGGCGATGTCATGGGCGGCGACACCATCACACCGGACCGGGTGCGCACGGCCATTGGGGCTTTCGAACGCACGCTGATCACCCATTCCCCCTTCGATGCCTGGGTCGAGGGAGACGATGGGGCCCTCACGCCAAAGCAAAAAAATGGGCTTCAAACATTCGTCAGTGTGGGCTGCACCGCCTGTCATTCCACCCGTTCCGTCGGGGGCCACATGTTCCAAAAGCTAGGCCTGGTCGTCCCGGTCGAAAGCGAAGATCAGGGTCGATTCGAAGTGACGGGCAAGGACTCCGACAGGCAAGTATTCAAAGTACCCTCCTTGCTCAACGTGACCGAAACGGCTCCCTATATGCACGACGGCAGCATCGCTACCCTGGCTGAGACCGTGCGCCACATGGGCGAAGTGCAATTGGGGCAGGACTTGGATGCAGCCCAAGTTCAGTCCATCGTGAGCTTCCTGGGCGCGCTCAAGGGCGAGCTCCAGTAGTCCAACGAATCAATCCGCCTGGGCCCACACCGGGAGAAAGCCATCGATACGACCCGATAGCGATCGGTGCGGGTTCAGGTGGAAGACCAGGCGGAACGTCGCTGGGGAGAGCACGTCCACCGAAGCTCCGGGCTCCAAACCCATCAGGGCCAGGACCTGGGGTCGCCATTGATTCATGGCCACCCAGGTGCTTTCCTGCAAGGGATCCTCAAAGTGGCCCGGCTTCACGTGGCCGATTTCGATGTAGGTCGGGTCCGTTTCGTGGGCGGAGATCTCCACGGAAAACACGTGCACAACTTCGACCCTGGAATCGAAGGGGAAAGGGGTCAAACGACGGTACTTTTCCGCAAGGGGAGTCTCCCTGCCCCAAAGCATGCGGGAATTGCGGAACCGCTGCTGATAGACAAATCCCATCCAATAGGAATCATCCGCATTCAATCGATCGCCAAAGGGCTTGGCCATCGCATCATGCCGGTTGTCCTTGGCGGAGGGCACCCGCTCAACTACGGACTCGAAAAACAGGGCGGCTTCGCGCAGGCCTTCCATGTAGGTCTCGGCATCCATGACGCCCGGAAGCACATCCACCACCCCACCGTCCGGCGTGCAAACCCAGGTGATCACTTCGCCGCCCAGAACGCGCTGCAAGGGCTCACCGCGAAATCCAGGCGCAACCGTGCGACCGGGCCAACGGAGCGCCAAGCGCATTCGAATCCCGCATTCATGGCCCGGGCCACTTCCGGATTCGAAAACAACTCACTCCGGGCCAGGCTTGCCCTGGTCCCGGGCTCTTCCTGCCCCACGTATCCCAACAATTCAAACAGCAAGACCGGCCGACCCGATACCAAAGCATCCGACTTGGCCCCATCGAATCCCGCCCCGTTCCACTCCACCAGGTCCGTGGGAGGAATCGGGTTCTCCGCAACTCCGAGCAGACCGCCGCCCCGATTCACCGAACCACTGTGGCAAGCCCCCACAAGGGAGGTTGCGCACACAAGAAAAAGCAATCGAAACCAGGAGCGAGCGGGGGGCATACGGGCAGTGTATCCCACCCACGCACG
>JARGOW010000049.1:9064-12656 GCA_029212955.1 Planctomycetota bacterium
GGTTACCCCTAATGGGCCCGCCTGATTTCCCTACTGGCCACCCACAGCTCGGTTGGCCGCGCCGGGTGTCGGCTGGAGGTATCCGGTTGACCCTTCCAGGGGCCCATAGGATTTGCCCCGGGTTTGGCGGGGATATTCCAGTTCACTCAAGACGGATTCCTTATGGGTGAGCAACAGGTGTTCGCCCTTCTTGGAAAGCTTGAAGTTCGCGTGCAATCCGGGCTGTTTGGATTTGTCTGCCCAGACCAAAAGATACTGACCAGCTGGTAGCGTGAGTCCCTTGGGGAAGGCCCACTTGCGCGGGGAATTGGGATTGTCCGTGAGGAAGTGATCGGTGAGATCCAACGCCTCTTTTCCGGTGTTATGGATCTCGATCCAATCGGTGGAGCGCTCCTGAATGCCGGCCGCGTCCTCCATCTCTACCGCCATGATCTCGGTGATCTGCAAGGGAGAATCCACCCGTGGCCATTGGGCCGAGACAACGGAATCGCCCTCTTCGATCTTCTGCGCGAGCTCCACCACCTCTTCGGGCAAGGCTTGAATCGCGCTATGCCCCAACAGGAATGCGGCACGTTCTTCCGCGAACTTGCGGATGGACGCCTCCTCTTCCCCCACCGGGTCGGGTGAGGTGCTGAGCAAGAAGGCTTCCGTGGTTGCCAGTTTGCGCGTGTCCTTGGCCACCGCATCGGAAAGCAAAGAACGGGTCCTGGACACCTGGGGCGCCAATGCCTCCCAGGCCAGCAGGTCACGGGCGATGTGTTTCACATGTTGCAGATAGCGCGTCTTGAATTCAGGGTTCGCCAAGAGCTTGCTGCGCAGGGGTTTGCCCGCATCTTCCAACCCGACCAAGGGGTCCAGTTTCATGCCAGCGCCTGCGCTGGCACCGCCGGGTCCCCCGCGGCCTTGTCCGCGCCGGCCTTCCTCGTCCCTGGGCGGCGGGCCTTCTCCGTCCCCTTCATCGCCAACGGGGGGAGGTCCCTCGGGGGGGCCGCCGAACGGGGGAGGTCCCCCACCGCGGGGACCTCGACGGCGTCCACCGGGTCCTCCCGGTCCGCCATGGGGTTCCTGGAAGGCCTCATTCATGTCGTGGGGCACGATGTGGAATCGTCCATCCGTGTCCAGAAATATGCTGAAGTCGCTGGCCCGGGTCCAGTAGCCATCGCTGTTGAGCAGGGCCACGTCCACGGCCAAGAACCACAGCACCGAATCGATGTCGAGCAGGGGGTCGAGGGCTTCGGCCAAGTCTGCCGGTGCGGTTTCATCCAGCACCTTGCACAGGTGGATCAGGGCTTTCCATGCCTCAGGATCTTCCTTGGATTTCAGGTCGAAGCGCTCCTTGTATGGCGCGACTTCCTCACCCAGGTAACGCAGCCCGCCATCTCCGTTCGGGCTTCCCGAGACCTTCCAGCGCGCGCCCTTGGCACTTCCAAAGTTGCGCTTGAGGAAGTCCTTGTTGAATTGCTCCACGTTGCAATAGATCCCCCAACTCTCCCCGTTGATCACAACGCGGACAAAGTTGGCCCTGGGTGCCGCCATGCGAGTGCGCGCCACATTGGAGTACAACATGGAACTCATCATGGAGTCGTCCCCGTTGCAATTGAGCAGGTTGAGAGTCTTCACCTCTCCGAAGCGCTGGTCCCCATCCACGAAGTCGAAGGAGATGTTGAGGGAGCGCTTGAGCCCTGCCGGAATCATGAAGAAGGATGAAGCCCCGCGGAAGCTCACGCCCACCTGGGGATAGGCCTGACCATCCACGGTCAAGTCCGCGGGAACCAGGACATCGGTGGCTTTGAAATCGGCCAATTCGGCCTCCCACCCCTCGCTTTCGAAATTCAAGAAGATCGTGCGCAGTACGCCCTGGTCAAAGACGCCGCGATGGCTGAAGGACTCCACGTCCTTCGGCTGAAGTTTCTCTCCGGGCTTGCCCGGTTCGCGGGGCGTGCCCCGGCGCGGTCCCCTGCGGCGCCCGTTCCCCGAGGTGGCCACTTCCTTGCGAGCTTCCACCCGCTCTTCCGCATTCAGTCTCCCATCCTTGTCCAAGTCATACTTTTCCACCAACAGCTTGTCGGGAGCATTCGGGCCTCCCCCCGGTCCTCCGGGCCCCCCGGGACCCCTCCTCCCGCGCTGGCCCATCGCTGGTTCGGATACGGCGCAAAGGCCGGCTGCAATCAAAAAGAGAACGGAGGGGCGGGCACAAAATTGAAGGTTCATGATCTTCCGACGGTGAATGGTTTGCATGCGGCAGGCGAACCGGGATGCGATCCTCCTGCAACCCTCCTGGGACCGGGGAGTTTCGAGCCAACCCTAAGAAACGCGGGCCTTCCGATGGAACCACTCCCACCCAAAGTTTTTGCGTTGGGAGGCTTCCACGCGGGCTGACCTTGGGCCTGGGGTCCCCAGTGGTCCGCGTCCGCCAATGGCTGCCATTCCGGTATCGCCCCTAGCAGCACCCGGCGCTCCCATGCCCGAACTGCAAGCGCGAATCAGCGCGGATCCCAACCCCCTCCCACGGGCCGCCCCTTCGAATTCACATGCACGGGCCACCCCGGGTACATGGTTGGACTGTCCCAGGTGGGCCAAGCCTCCAATACCATGCCCCCCTCGGAGGGCTGAAATCGCACCAGGCCAAACCCGGGGGCCCGATTCATCTGCAACATCGGCTCCCGGCCATTCTCTTCGGGGTTCGCCACCGCCAACATGGTGACCCGGTTTCCAAATCCATCCAGGTAATCCCCGGTGTAGCGCGGGGTGGTCGCTTGGCCATGGGCATCCACCGGACGACGCGCCCCCGCTTCCCGGGGCATCCATCTGCGGGGCCAGGTATTGCCCATGGCGGGGCTGGTGAAGGCCACCGTGCCATCCCTCCAGCGTTCTCCCCCGTACCAACTCACCGTGCCCAGGTGCTGATCACCACAAAGGTGCAAGGCATTCGCTTCCGCCAAGAGCGCCACGGCCCGATCCCGTGCCGATTGGGGCCACCCGTTGGAATCCCCATCGGCCACGGGCGCGTCGTTTTCCGGATACTGTCCAGGCGCCGGTGGTTTCTGTCGCCCGACCACCGTGTCGCTGCGCGTCTCGGCTGGGAGGGAGTGCAAACACCCGAACGGGGATTGGGAAAGCACCACCTGGGTCCACGTCCCCGGGTCCCGATCCCTCGTCCAGGCTCCCAGGAAGGCTTCCTGATCGGACCCCAACAATTGGGCGTCGGCCCGATCGGTATCGGGACCTCGAATCCCCTTCGCCTGGATCCAGCCGTTGCGGAACTCGGCCTCGGGCACCATCACACTGGGACTGTCCTTCCACATGCGGTCGGCAAGCACGGCGAAGTCCACCCCGCCCCAGGAAAAATCCGTGGTGTAGGTGGTGATACCCGCACCAATGGTGGGTGGAACTTTGCTCGGGGGCAGGTGGCTAGTCAGGCTCGTGTGGACCGCATTGACGAAGGCAGGCGGCATGCGATACCCGCCCGAGTCCTGGGCGCTGCGACCTTCGCGGGCCCTGGCCCGCACACCCCCCGCCCCCCAAAGGTTGCCGTGGAACACGTCGTGGTCGTCGGGCACCAACACCGAAGGTCGATCCTTCAGTAGATCCG
>JARGOW010000050.1 GCA_029212955.1 Planctomycetota bacterium
CGCTCAGCATCAGCTGTACGGGATCGCCCGGCACGGTCTTTAGGGTCAATCCCTCGCCGACCCACTCCGGTTGGATCCTGGCCGGAAAATTGTGGAGGGCGAAGATATGCCCGTCCGGGGTGCGATCCACTGCTTGAAGGAAGGGCGCTTCATGGTCCCAGGGTCCCCACTCACCCATGAGAATGTTGTCCCTTCCTGCCAGGTGTTGGCGCGCTCCCACGGGCTGGTTCTTGCCGGGAAAGGTCCCATTGGCATGGGGCAAGATGGGCCCTTCGGACCGGGGGGAGAGACGGGTCGCGCCTTCTTCGGCAGCCAGTTCCGTCCCCACTTCATTCATTCGATTTCCTGCCACGGTCACCGGCTGGCACGCTCTCAACTCGATGGCGACCTGGTCCCTTTCGAAAACATTGTCGGTGATTTCGTTTCCCACGCAGCCTGTTTCATTGGCTTGTGCCCAGGGCGTGGACATGAGTCCCTTGTCCTCGTCCCACCACATGTGCACGCCACAGGCATTGCGCGCAAATCGATTCTGGGAGATCCGGTTCCGAACCGAGTGTTCTATGTTGATGCCCCCGCGTTCCTGGCCGTATCCGGCGTCTCCATTGGCCTCAAACAAGTTGTCGCCGATGAGAGTGCTTTGGGAGTAGCCTCCCCAGAATCCGCAGATCGCATTCCCGACAAAACGGTTGGAGAGGACCACGTTGTCAAAGCTAAAGGTCATCTCCAGCCCGTGGGCAGCGGCATAGGAGAGGTCGTTGCCCACGAAGAGGTTTCGATTGTTTCCCAATCCCGTGGCGTCGAAATCCGAGTCGGTGGACTGGTGCTGGCCGAGGGCCTCACTCCCAGCAAAGCCAAAAACTCCGTCGCCCCCGTGGGTGGCCGAGTTGTGGGCGAACACGTTGTCGTTGCACTGCTCAAAGACGAGGATTCCCGCGGAATCTTGACCACGGTTGTACTTTCCGTGGCTATAGCCCCGAATACAAAAGTCAAATGCGTTGCGCGAAACCCTGTTCTTTGAACTTCGCCAAAGGCCAAGACCCCACCCCGACAGGAAAGAAAAATCGTTGTCGTAGACGGCGGAATTCGTCACCCGGTCGAATAGCAAACCGTTTTGGGTACGGCGAGCCCGGGAATCCCGAACGACAACGGCACTGGAGTCTTCCACATAGATACCGGCGCCGTATTTTCGGCGCCATTCCCCGTTGTCATTGGCGTGGCACGCCAACCAGTCGGCGCCGTCATCGCAAGCTTCGGGGGTCGAGGCCAACCTTTGGGAGAAATTGTCGGACACGTCCGCATGCGAGATCTGCAATCCGGCGGTTCGCGTTGCAAATATTCCGGTCTGGTAACCGCGCACGTGCAAACCTTCGATTCGCACATCCCGCTGACCGATCACACGCAGCCCCACGCCGGTGAAAGAGTCCGGATCCGCTTCGGCTCCCGCCCCTCGAAGCACGCTGCCCTTCTCAAATACCACTTGGATTCGTTCCCCAGCAATTTGAATGACCCCGTCTCCACCGGAGTCGCGAATCACCGTTCCTTCAGGGATGCGAACCCGGGTGGACGCTGTGATTATTGTGTCGTCCTCGGTAAGAACCAATAGCGGCAAAGAGGCAGGCTCGGATGCCTGGGGGAGGACAAGGGCGAGCAGGGCGGCGATAGGTCGGAACAGCATGCGCACCAGAATAACGCCATCGGTTCGATTGCAAAAGCAAGGGAGTCATCGATGGCATGGCGGTGGGGTGAGCGGGGCGATCCTAGTACGGTAGGAGGGGTCACGGGGACCGACGCGTCACTCCCCAGCGTAGGTGCGCAGCGCGGATTCGTTGTCGCGTATGGCTTTGGTGAGGGCGGTGATGTGGCTGGGCTTCATGCGGCCTTCGGCCAGGGCTTGGCGGAATGCCAGGTGGGCCTCTTTCACGGGCTCGCAGTTTCCATCGAGCATGAAGGAAACCAGGAGCCCTGCTTCGATCAGGAGTGTTTGGCCATCGAAGGGGTCTTCGGGGTCCAATTCGAAGGCGAACAGTTCATCCAGGTCGCGGACTTTACCGCGGCCAGCCAGGTTCTGGAGGGACCAGGTGCGAGCCCAGAAGGGATCGGGGGCCGGTTCTGTGTTCACGGTTGTGTCGACGGTCTTGTCGAAGAAGTACCGTTCGGCAAATACAGCACCGCCCATTCGAAGCCAGTCGGGCAATTGCTTTTCACTCCGGTAGCGTTCGTAATATTCGCTGTCGACGCCCTTGGAGCCTTTCACCTTGCGGATTGCTTTCGGGCTCGGGTCGATGCCTTCCACGTAGGCCAATCCGGCGGCCAAACGGGCGGAGTGCACTCCGTACAGGCTTCCGTATTCGGATTGGGCTTCCCAGTAGCCCACGCCCATGCCTGCGAATACCTGCCGACGACCTTCGCGAACAAAACGACTTTCCGCAAAGTAGGCATGGTGGATCACTTGGGTGCGGCCCGCGTGGAATGCGGGTCGGCGGCCATCCACCGCGCCGAAGGCAAAGCGATCGTACTGTTCCTGGTCGCGCAGGATCGCCACTTCCAGGGGAAGCACGGGTTCGAACCCGAACACCCGGCGCATGTCCCAAAGCGCCCGGGTCATGTGTTGTTGCGCCTGGAGGGCCACGCTTCGATCTGCTGAGGAGTGGATCCAGATCTCTGCGCCCGGAATGACCCACATGTTGTCCATCCGCGAGTGCCGACGGTTGGCCTCGTCCAGGCTCACCCACTCGCCATCGGTGAGCCAAAGACCCGCATCCACTTGGGTGACCTGTTCGGGTTCGATCCATTCCAGGTCCTGACGCACCCATCCTTGGGTCAAGCGCTCCTGCTCCTCCCGGTCGAGCCATTGTCCGGTTTCGGGGTCCTTGGATTGAACCTTGTTGGCGATAGCTCGTTCGTCCCGGTGCATCCAAACGCCCTTGTGGAGCACGTGACCCTTGGCCCTGGCGATGGCCTCGTCCTGGGTCCAAAGGAAGTGGTCGAGGGCGGATTGGGAGGTGAACCAGCGTTCCCCATGCAGCACGTGGCCCAGGGTTCGGCGTGCGCCCCCATGGTTCGGGTCCTTGCGCAGGAGGATTTTCAAAACGGCTTTGGCTGCCTCCATGCGGCCCTCGTCCTCATACCTTTGATTTAGGGCCCAAAGTTCCGAGCTGAGGCCGTTTGCCTTGGATACGGCATCCAGGAAGTCCGGTGCGACCGCGCCGGTCATGGCCTGTGGCTCATCGGCGCTCTTTCCGGTCACGTCGACAACGATTTGACCGGTGTAGACGCATCCCGGGTCGCTGGTGCCTTCGGCCAGGAAGCCCAGCATGCTTCGCACGCTTCTGCGGGCGGTGTGATGGGTGGTGACGCCGTTGGCTATGACTTTGATGGGGCGGTCCAGATCGACAAGGGCGTCGCTCAGATAAAGCGTGGCGTGGGAGATGCCGGTCGAGTCGATCTTCAAGGAGTTTTCTGCACGGTTCACTTCGGCGTTGGCGAAGGCACCCGTTTCGATGGGCGCAACCCGCAGCCAGTTCACGCGATTGGAGGAAGGGTTGAAGATGACGGCTTCCCCCGTGAATACCGCGAGCTTCTCGGGGTGGGGGATGCGTTCCTGGGCTTGCATCCATTTCCAAGCCGCACCTTCGCCGCCACCCACCTCCAGGGAACTGAGTTTGTATCCCATGGTTTGGCTCTTTTCATGGAACTCGGTAGCGTCGGCTCCGCCGCCGAAAATCACACTGGGCAGGCTTTTGAAGTTTTCGGGGCCCACCGACTTGGGGCCACCGGCAATGCCGACGATGCCCGCAAACTGGTGGGGGCTGTATTTGCCGGCAGCGAATGCGGCGGGAACCCCGGCACCGCGGGCCACGACGAACACCCGATTGGGATCCACGGGGAAACGTTCCGTGGCCAGGCGCAGGACGGTAAAGAGATGGCTCAATCCGCCGGGCTGGCCCCCAACCATGGTCTGGTCCCAGGCCTTGGTGTCCGCGGGCATGGAGGGGCAAACGAGGATGGCTGCGCTGAGGACTTCTTGATGGGTCCATGCGGAGCGCAGGTGTTCGGCGGGCTTCTTGCCTGCCGCGGGCAAGGTCAAAATCAAGGGATGCATTTCACCCTTGCCCTCGAAGTTCCGCGGGAGGCGGAAGGCAAAATCCAAGCCGGCTTTTCCAAAGCTCCCGCCTGGTTCGTTGACTTCGATGATTTTCCCCGGTCGCAGGCCTTTGAGTTGGCGGTCCTGTGCCTTCCACACCGCAGCCTCCAGGGTGGCCACCTGCTTGAGGGGATTGGGAAGCGCACGGGCCTTGCCGAAGGACTCCAGGGCGGACGCGACCTGTTCCCTTGCTTTCGCAGGTCCTTCCGCGGAGTTCAAATCTGCGAAGTACCCCGCAAAAGCGTCCACCAGGGTCGCAAATTCCTTGGAGGAATCCGCCTGGTTGGAGGCCGCTCTTTGGGTGGCACCAAAGGAGAGGTGGGCCGAGATCAGGAATAGAAGAGGCAGAAGCGACCGGGGGGAAAGCATGGTGGGCAGGGTGGCGTGGGGGGAGGAGGGTGGTATAGCCCTTCGGTGCATTATGGTCACATGCCCGGTCCAGCCCAGGGAAGAGCCAGTGTAGAACAAGGGAAGAAGAAGGAGGAACGAGACGGGTCGCACGTGGTGGATAGGGAGACCACCGCAGGCCTGCATTCCAATATTTCTGGAGGGAGGCCCTACCCACAGCGCCGATGGAAGTCGGGCCCTGGCCTGGATCAGGGGGCTGGGTTCGGATGTTCCGGGACCCGTCTAGCGGGGCCATCGGATCCCAAGTCGGGCGAGCAATCCCACTAGGTCCGGGGGAAGTTCGCATTGGATTTGGCCCGGCTGATTGTCATCCAGAAAATCCAAGCGCCAGGCGTGTAGGGCCTGCCGCCCGTGTTCCCGGGACCTTTCGGGTGCGTACCATTCTTCACCGAAGAGGGGGTGCCCAATGGAGGCCAGGTGGATTCGGATCTGGTGTGTGCGCCCCGTTTCGATTTCGACCTGCAGCAGACTGCTATCCGTACCGTGGGCCACCAGGCGAAGCCCGCTCGCCGCCCGTTGGCCTTCCGGATGGACACCGAGCTGTCGGACCGGTTCGGTGGCTACGACCCCGATGGGGCTTTCTATGCGCTTGGCCTCAAAATCCGCCTGGCCATGCACCACGGCCAGGTACGTCTTGCGCCCGTTGGGAAAGGCCATGCGGGTCTTCCAGTGCGCTACGAGTTCCTTGCGACGCACGAACAAATTCACACCGGTGGTATCCGCGTCGAGTTGGTGAACGGCCCAGGCCATGGCCCCTGTATGCTCCATGACCGAGTATTGCAGGCAATCGGGATCTTCGAGGTTGCGACCGGTGGATGGCAGATCGAAGGGCTTGTCGATGGCCAGCAAGCCATCCGAATCGACCAGAATCCTGTTTTCGAACGACTCTTTGGAGAGTCGCCCGCGTGATTCGTTTGGGTCCGCATCTGCCATGGCGTGCAGGATAGGCAATGCCGATCCTGGCCGCCATGTTGTGGGTGGCGAGGTTTGGGGGAGTTCGGATGAGCCTCCCGGGGCAGTGCCAGTGTCGGGGTGGTTTGTCGTGAAAGTACCCTTGGTCCAACTTCGACCGGCGGGGACGAGGTCACGATTTCCGGCGTTGGGCCCGCTCGTGGTTGACCAGGACGGTCAACTGGGATTGAACGGACCGGGACAAGTTCTTATGGGTGACGTCCTCGGGAGAGAGGTAGGTGAGCTCGTCATGGTACCGCAGGACCTCGTGTAGAACGTTCGAGCGGCGCATGGCTTGAAACTCAGTTCGGGTCAAGCCGAGCGGGTCCAGGTAGGCTTGAATGATAGCTTCACGGTACTCTTCCGGTGGTTGATCGAGCAGCCGGTCACAGCTGAACATGGCATGGCCCACGACCACATCGGACCAATCGAAAAAGATAGGCCCATCCTGCGCCACATGGATATTGCAGCATCCCGAATCCTGATGAACCAGGGTGGGGGGGAGTTGGAACCCGTCTTCATAGCGACCGATGAAGTCTGGCAGAAAGCCCATGAGCCCTTCTCGCAGTTCGGATTCCATGGAGGTGACCACGGGGCTTTCCATGAGCGCTTCCACCGAGGTGCGCCAGGCGGTTGGCCTGCGGTCGCGGGCCCCGGACTCCAGCCAGAAATCCGCTTTCGACGATTCACCTGCCTGGAGCTCGGCCAGGGAGCGAGCCACGGCCTCCCACGTCTCGACCGGGTGTTCCTCGGTTAGCTCCACTCCGGGTAACGCTTCCATGATTACGGCTCCGGGCAAGGTTGTGACAACGCCAGGCAGTCGGTCCGCCCAGCGCTTGGACAACTCGGCCAGTAGAACTTCTTCGCCGGGCGGCAATCCGTAGTGGTGCTTGATCCAGAGGGTTCCTGATTCGGTGGGCACGGTTTGCGTGCAGGAACGACCCCAGCCACGGACCCGATGTATGGGCCCCGTTCGGGGTCGCCCAGCACTTTCCAAGGCTGCGTCCAAGGAGGCTTCCATCTTGGGGCGCCATTCGGGCTTCATCCAGGGGGCGTGGTCTGTCATGCGGGTTGCCTCGGCGATCGTGGGGCGCGGACGGGGGAGGTTAGGATCGCACGCAGGGTTGGGTATTGGCAACGATTCAATGGCGTGGTTCCAGGGGGCCTGCAAACCGGAAGTGGTGTTGCTGGGTTCTGGGACCTATCCTCTGGGCATGTTGGAAATGCCTGATGGTCGCAAGGCGGGGTTTGTCTCGGAGTCGGGGCTGGAAGAACCGGATGGGCTCGTGGTGCTGAACGAGCGGGTGAGTGTGGTCGTCGTTCTCCGCTGGTTGCGGGAGGGCAAATCCTTGCTTTGGGAGGGAGGCTGGGAGCAGGGCATGGCACTGCTCAAGAAATTGCGTAGCCAAATACAAGGGGATGATCCCGGGGCGTTGGATGGGAGTCCTTTGGAGCGCTGGCGAAATCAGCGGGCGGGGGTTCGCCAACAAGGGCAGTTGCTTGGCGGGATTCTTGTGGCGATCGAAAAGGACGGCGAAGTTCGTTTGCGCGGCGCGCCGGATGCTCGACGGGCGGTGAAGCTGGCCTGGGGACTTTCCAACGGATTGCGGGTTGTGGCACTGAATACGCTGATGGGTGCGTTGAGTGCGGCGGAGTGGACCCGCAAGGGGATCGAAGTTCCTGGGTTGAAGGGCAAGCTGAGGCCCCGATTTGGGGTGTTCTCTCCGACCCGCCGGGCCTATGTGGATTTGCTTGTTCACATGGATGTGGGTTGCGGGACGGGGGTGCTGGGGTTTGTCCTCTTGCAAAGGGGCGCGGTTTCCGCATTGGGCACGGACCTGGATCCACGATCGGTGGAATGCGCCATAGAGAACGCTGGAAGGCTTGGTTTGCAGGATCGCTTCCAAGCCCGCACGGTGGATCTCTTTCCTCCGGGGGAGCGTTTTGATTGCGTGGTCTTCAATGCTCCGTGGGTGCCCGAGGTACCTCGCACGCGATTGGATCGGGCGGTGTTTGATGAAGGGGGGGAAACCCTGGGGCGATTCGTGGAGGGCCTGGGTGCGAGCCTTACCGAGGGGGGGGTCGGAGCTATTTTGATATCGGACTTGCCGGAGCGACTGGGGCTCCGCGAGGAGGGTTACCTGGAGAAAATGGCCGCCGCTGCGGGGCTGGTGGTTCGAATGACGGCGGATGTGCCGGCCTCCCATGGCAGGGCCAGGGATGGGAGCGATCCTTTGCACGAGATACGCAAGGAGGAGCGGGTTCGTATCGTTGTGATGGACGCGGGGTAGGGAGATCCCCTAATGGTGTCTGGTGGATGTGGTTACCGGATTGGGCGCCCGCCGGGTTGGGCCGCCCTTCCACAGGCAAGCCAGGTGGTCGTCCACTGGGCGAGGCTTTCAGGACAGGATCCGTAGGCCGCCGGATCGTTTTCGTTGCGGGGGTGAGGAGCGTGCCCTGGTCTTGAGCCGCTGGAATCCTGGGTTCTGTCCCTGGAATCAGGCGGCGGGAACTGGGGGCGAGGGCCATGGGCGCTGGCGTATTGGAGTGCGAAGGCTAAGCTGCTTGCATGTTCCATTCACTTCGATCCACCCTGCGTCGGGACTGGACGCTTCTGGTCTTTGAGCTCATTATCGTCGTGTTGGGGATTTCGATCTCCTTCGCTTTGCAGGATTGGCGTCAGGGTCGTCACGACATTGCGGAGGAACAACGTTTCCTGGATGGTTTTGCAGTCGAGATTCGCCAGGACCGGGAGGTGTTGGAATTGCATATCAAGAACATTGAGGATTCATTGGCCTCCATTCGCAGTGCGCTCGATCCCACAACTCGCCCAGGGCTTGATGACGCGGCCTTGGACCGGGTGATGGACAAGGTCTTGGGCTACAACAACTTCTCCCCCTCCGTCGCCACCTACTTTGAGCTGCGACAAACCGGAGGGTCCAAGTTGATCCGCGACAAGGCCCAATTGGGCCGCATTATCGCGCTCTATGAGCGGTTCTACCCCCAAGCCACCGAGTGGGACGAAATCAATCGCAACTATATTCTGCAAACCATGTTTCCATTCGTGGACGAGCATGGCCCGGCCTTCGAGAGCCACGTGGAAGGTGCTTTTGCCCACGGCTACCACGCGGTCTTTGAAGCCTTGGAGGGCAATCCGCAGTTCCGCAACAAGCTCCGTAGCAATATCATGTTCAAGGAGGGGCAGCGCATGGTGTATGACAGTTTGATACGGGCCACCGATCACCTTCTTGTGGGCCTTGGGCGAACGGAGTGAAGCCGGAACGATGGGGATGTTTGTGGCCAGGCTCGAGACGCTGCGACCCTTGGGTGCATGGGCATGGGCGAATCAGTTGATTTTGTTTGGGTGGTGTGCGTGCACCGTTGGACATGGTTCCCTCGACTCGCGCGCCCTCAGTCGATGGCCCAAACTCCCCTCGATCGACTCCACAAAAGGCTCGTGCCAGAGAACGGCCACACCCGATCCCGGTTGTAGGTCTCCGGGCGGCTCGATCGCTCAAGATGCTCCACGGTCTGCAAGAAGTCACGCTCGTCCACGAGGAGCGTGATCTCGGAGGCTGTGGCGCCCACCAGGGTCATCGCGCACGAAACCGCTAGGAGTTTGCAGCCCTTGGGGCGGGTGCCAAAAAAAGTCCTGGTGAGGTAGTACACGGCCACCGCAAACGACACATACAGAACGGTGATGAGAAGGCTTGTTCGGGTGACCCACCACTCGAATCCGATGACTTCAGCCATGGCCCTGCACCCGCCGTACATAAAGAACGCCAGCATGCCCACAAGCAAGCCAAGCACCCAGGATTCAGCCCTGGGGCGGCTCATTCGTTCCCCGGCCAGTCGGAGGCCTTACAGCGGACGTATTCTCCGGTGGTGGTGTCCAGCCGATAGTAGAATTTGCCGGCGTGACCCGCGAACGAATTGGACGGCGCCGAGCCTTCACGGCGCTCCGCATATAGGAATTGGGGTAGGGCAAATCGATCGCCCCACCGGATCGCCTGACCGGGCAGGTTTGCGTATTCCCAATCCCAGGTGATGGGAACGCTCGTGTTGAGGAAAGTTCTTTTGGGGAGGCTTTTGGGAACGGATTCTGGAGCTTGAACACTCAGGCTGGGAAGGTCAAAGACCAGCCACGGGGTGCGCCCCTTGTGCGCCCTTTCCAATTCGTTGGGGTACAGCTGGAGTAGATCGGGGTCGATGGTTGCGGGACCGGACCACCACATGAAGTTACGCCGTTGGTGCTCCAGCCACTTCTCGGGCAAGAAGTCGTCGACGCGGAAAGATCGAACCTTACCCCGGGCCAAGTCGTAGAGGACGACAGCGTTGTCGCCGGTCCCGCGCAATTCAAATTGCTCATTCGTGGTGACCAGGAAACGTCCGCAGCCCAGGGCGTCCCAAGTCAGGGGGATGAGCTCATTCTTGAGTTCTGTTTGGTAGAGGGGTCGCAATCGCTCTCCGTTGTCGACCCAATCAAAGACGGAATATTCTGCCTTCCGGCGCGGACCCGCACCCAGTCGAAGGATCGAGATTTGGCGTGCATCCTGTTTACTGCGAACCTCGTATGGACCCCACTTGATGGGGTAGGCCTGGGGCCGGTCCATGCTTGATACGTCCTTGTCCGCTTGGCCCATGGATCGTTCGGTGGACGCGCAAGCCGGCAGGATCAGCAGGATCAAGAGGAGCTTTCTGAAGTGGGATACGGTCATTTTGGGCTTGGGTTTGAGGCCACACCATACTGCCTTTTTCCCGCCGGTTGGTCAGGGCAAATGCGGCGTGAGAGGGGATTGAAGGTTGCGTATTGCCCCTGGGCCGCAACGTGGAATTCGCTCTATCACGTTCCGTTGTGTTGTAGTGCTTGCCGAAGGCGTCGGCTCTAAGAGAACGAATCGGTGTGGAGAATGCACTGGAATGGAGCATTGTGGCATGGCGTGGGGGGGGCTGGCGCCGTGGGGCGGCTGGGTCCCCAAAAGGTTCAACCCGATGATTACAAAGCCTCCGACAATCCAGGGTACACTGTGACTCTCTCACTAGCGGGGCCGGGCATGGACCTGGCCCCTGGCTTCTTTTCTCCAAATCGGAATTCACCATGAATACCAAATCACTTCTCGCTTCGATCGCGGCTTGCTCGCTGATCTCCGCTGCTTCTGCCCAGCAGCTTTTGGTGTGCGAAAGCACATCGGACACCGTGATGGCTTTTAGCCCCGCGGATGGTTCTCTGCTCAACGCGAGCTTCATCGACCTGACCACCGCTGGTGGCATTATCTCCGCCGGCACCCCGATTGAAGTGGCCCAGCTGCCGAACGGCAACTTTGTCATCTCCGACCAAATCGCAGATGAATTGTTCCTTTGGTCGGCCGATGGAACCACGTACTTGGGCGAAACGGCCCTTGGATTCGACAACATGCGCGGGCTCGAAGTTGCCTATGGATCCGTTTGGGTGAGCAACTCGGGAACCGCCAACAGCGCGTTCGATGATTCCGTGGTGCAGCTGGACTTGAACCTCAACCTGGTCGCGGTCCACGCACTGGCGACCGAAGATCCCTTCGATTGCACCGCATTCACGTTGGGTGGCGTTGCGGGTTTGCTTCTCACGGACATTTCCGGAGATGACCTCACCTTCTTTGATCCGGCAAACCCGGGCCTGCCGACGATTTTCCACGATTCGGATGGGGCCACTGGAATTGATTTCCCCGAGCAATGCAGCATCAATGGAGCCAATGGCAACCCCGTCGTGGCGAACTTTACGGACCCCGATGGTCTGCGCGAATTCGACAAATTGACCGGGGCTGAGTTGAGCTTCGTGGACACGGGGGCCCTGGGCTTCGGTGGTCTGCGCGGTATTCATACCCTGGGCAATGGGAACATCATGTTCACCAACGGGTCCGGCGTTCACATCTACGATGTGGTCGCGGGAACGGTTTCGACCGTGATGCCGGGCGTTTCTGCCCGCTTTATCTCCTTGGTCTCGGGTGGCACCGATCCGAACGTTTCCACGTTCTGTGATCCGGGCAACGCGAACTCCACCGGCTCCTCCGCCGTTTTGGCGGGCACCACGGGAACCGGCATTGGCAGCGGCCTGCACTTGGAAGTGACGAGCGGTGTCCCCGGTCAATTGGCGTACATGCTCGTGGGCAACGAAGCCACGGCCGGCATCGCGGTAAGCAATGGTCAGTTCTGCCTGGTAGGAACCTCGACGGCCCAGTTCTTCCGCTACAACGTGGCGGGCACGGACATGAACTCCATCGGCGGATTTGATGCTTCGGGCACGATGATCAACGCCTCAGGTACCTCGACCACAGGCTTCGGCTTCGATGTTCCGACCACGATTCCCGATTCCGTTCCGATCGCCATCATGGCGGGAGACACCTGGCACTTCCAAACTTGGTATCGCGACACGCCGGCTGGCGCGGGCACGTCGAACTTCTCCAATGGCTTGAGCGTCATTTTCTAGGGTTGATCCCAAGCGGGCCGGGTTCATCCTGGGCTCGATTCAGCGGCACTCCTCCTCGGTGGGGTGCCGCTTGCTTTTTTATGGGAGCGGGTGAGTGGGGGGCAAGTTGGGTTCGAGTGCGGCTTCGGGGCTGGCGGTGGGGTTCCAGGTGGGAATGAGCGGTTTCTGGCGGGCCGGTCGTGAATGTGTTTTCCGGGGTCCGCGGGGGCCGGGTCTTGCCCGGGGAACCACCCGCGAGGGAGTGTGGGGGGCAACTTCCCGGCGAACTTGTCAGGCTCCAAAGGCCAAGTTTTGCCGCGGAGCCGCTATCCTTCCAGCATGTCCAATTCCACTCCCGAACCTGCGCGCAAGCGCGGCCTCTTCGCCCGATTCCTGGACCTGGTCGAGTGGCTGGGCAACTTGCTGCCGCATCCGGTCACCCTGTTCGCATTGATCTGCGGTGGCGTTCTTGCGCTATCCGGTTTGGCGGAGTACTTGGAGTGGGTTGTGCAAGATCCGCGACCGGAGGGCAAATGGGCCAATCCGGACGGCAAG
>JARGOW010000051.1:0-6332 GCA_029212955.1 Planctomycetota bacterium
CCTTGGTTTTTCTGGAGCTGAATCGCAGCATCGTGACTAGGATGGATTCCATCTCCCACGTGTGCTGACCATTTCAATTTCCATGAGCTATTCTTTCGTACCGCGCCTGCGCGGTTTGTGCCTGTTGTTGTCCATTCCTCTCGGCAGTGGGGTGTTCGCCCAAAGCGATCCTTGCGGACTGGAGATCCAAACCGACGTGGGGGCCACGCTTGCGGCCCAACAGGCCCGGGGGGATTATGAGCTGTCCCCGGATCTCCTGTTCCGGCGCAGCCTAAGGGGCTCTGCGGCCCCGGACATTGTGCACTTGTCGGTCCACGTGGTTCGCAGGTCCAACGGAACGGGTGGCATTTCACAATCCCAACTGGACCAGACCGTGGCCGATGCCAATCGGATGTTTGCCCCGGTGGGCATTGAGTTTTGCGTGCCCGCGCCGATCGATTACATCGACAGCAACACATACTACTCGCAAATTTCCACCCAGGCGCAGATCGACGCCTTGCGTTCGACCAACCGGGTACCCGATACGATCAACTGCTATTTTACGGAGACACTGACCTTGACCGGCTTCAATCTCTGTGGGATTTCGTCCTTTACCGCGTCCCTGACTCAGGGGGTTGTGATGGCCAATGCGTGTTCGGGAGTTCCCTCCAATCCCTCGACCTTCGCCCATGAGTTGGGTCACTACTTTGACCTGTACCATACCCACGAGGAATTCTTTGGGGCGAGCTGTGTCGACGGATCGAATTGCTCGTTCACTGGGGATTTCGTTTGCGACACCCCGGCCGATCCTCGACTCAGTTTCAGTACGGTGGACACGCAGTGCAACTACCTGGGGTCGGAGACCGATCCGTGCAATTCGGACAACTACAGTCCGCAGACACGGAATTTGATGTCCTACTCGCAGAAGTACTGCCGTGACCTGTTTACTCCCGAGCAGCAGGCCCGCATGTTGGCCACGTTGCACAACCTGAGGCCTGAGTTGATCCGGACCAACTGCATCCGTTCCGTGTCGGTGTTCTGCGACCCCGGCGTGCCGAATTCTTCAGGCTTGGCGAGCACCATGCGAGCCCTGGGCAGTGGCTGGACCGTGGACAACGACCTGACCCTGGTGACGGAGAACCTTCCGTTGAATGTGTTTGGATACTACCTGACGGGTTTGGATATGGATGTTCCTGTTGTACCCCTGGGCAGCATGGGCGGGCTCTGCGTGCGGGGTAGCTTGGGCCGGTACAATGCATTTCATGAGATCCTCTTCTCGGGAGGAACAGGCGAGGTTTCCCTCGCGCTGGACCTGACGATGACGCCATCCGCCCAAGGTGACGTGGCTGTGTTGGCCGGGGAGACCCGCAACTTCCAGCTTTGGCACCGGGACGTGGTGGCAGGGTCGGCCATCAGCAACTTCAGCGAGGGGCTTTCCGTTACCTTCGAATAGGTCGGCAGGGGAACCAACTTTGCCATACGGGGCGACTTCCGAGGTGCGGAGGTCGCCCCGTTCCCTTGGGAGCTTGAATCGATGCGCTGTTCGGTGGGGGTGATGCGAGCGAGGATGCACTCCGCTTGAATGGCGATTCCCGTGGGGGTTGGAACAGCTTGGCGATCCCAATCGGTGGCCACGGGGAATCCACCAAGGAGGGCGGTTCCCCTGCGGAACAGAGGCTTCAGGCTTCACGGGGGCGGTGGGCCGTCGCTTCAAGGGGCGCCGGACCCGTGGGCAAACCGAATCAGTGGTAGGTGGCGCGCTGCTCGCGCCGTAGGCCGGCCGTCTGTTCGGCACTGGCCACCAGGGAAAGGGCCGCCTGGTCGCTGGCTCCAAAAGTGTTGAAGTTTTGGCGGGCCTCGAACAGGGTGATGTGGTTGGCGCTGGATACCTGATTGAGCCCGTCTAAATTCGTACCGTCATCTTCCCAATAGCAAACGGGGCAGATGTCGTGGGCACCCCGCCGAGCCAGCGAGTAGTAATCGCAACAAGGGCATTGATTGTGTTGATCGTGCAGCATGGGAATCAGTGGGCCTCCAGCCAGTTCTTTCCGTGGCCGAAGTCCACGACCAGGGGCACGTCGAGATCCACCGCATTCTCCATGCAGTCGCGCACGGTCTCGATGGTTTCCTCCAGGTGACTTTTGGGCACTTCCAGCACGAGTTCGTCATGGACCTGGAGCAGCATCTGGGCCGGACTGTCTTCGCTTGTGAGACGATTCTCCAGGTCGATCATGGCGCGCTTGATGATGTCGGCGGCGCTGCCTTGAACCGGGGTGTTGACCGCCACGTTTTCGGCCATGGCAGCCATGCGAGGATTCTTTGAGGTCAACTCGGGCAGATTCCGTCGGCGACCGAAGAGGGTTTCCACGTATCCGTCCTCCCGGGCCCGTTCGAGCAGGTTGTCGATCCAGGTGCGCACGCCCGGGAAGGCTTCGAAGTAGCGTTCGATGAACTTCTTGGCTTCGGGCACGGTCAGTCCGGTTTCCCGGGCCAGGCGCTGGGCGCCCATGCCGTAGAGCAAGCCGAAGTTGATCGCCTTGGCCTGGGAGCGGTGCTCACGATCCACATCGGCGGGATCGATGTCGAAGATTTTGGCCGCGGTGGAGGCGTGGATGTCCTGTCCTTCTTGGAAGGCCTTTGTGAGGCCCTCATCCCCGCTCAGGTGGGCCATGATGCGCAATTCGACCTGGCTGTAGTCCGCGGCGAGCAACACCCACTCCCCGTGCTCGTCGGCGGGGCGCGGCACAAAAACCTCGCGCAGTTTACGACCACGCTTGGTGCGCACGGGAATGTTCTGCAGGTTTGGATTGGAGCTCGCCAGTCGGCCCGTGGCTGCACTGATTTGGCTGAAGTGGCAGTGCACCCTCCCGGTCTGCGGGTTCACGAAACGCGGCAGGGCTTCCACGTAGGTGTTGCGTAGTTTGGCCACTTCGCGGAAGGCCAGGAGGCGCTGGATAATCTCCACGTCGCCATAATTGGTGGTCAGTGTGGCGTGGTCGGTGGCCCAACCGGTTTTGGTTTTCTTGGGCTTCTTGACCCCAGCCTCCACCTGGATTTCGAGCTTCTCGAAGAACACGGCGCCCAGGGCTTTGGGGCTGTTCAGGTTCAGGTCGGGCACATCGGCCAAGCGTCGCACATCCGCCTCGGCGGCCTGCATGTCCTTGAGCAAGTCTTGGCCGAGCTCGGCCAGGGACTTCGTGTCCAAACGAATGCCGCGGGTTTCCATGGCTTGGAGGACGGGGACTAGGGGCAATTCCAAGTCGTAGTACAGGGATTCAAATTCGCCTTCCTGCAGTTCCTTTTCCAGAATCTGGTAGAGGCGGTAGGTCACGTCCGCGTCCTCGCAAGCGTATTCCGAAACCTGCTCCACGAGCACTTCCGCCATGGTTATCTGCTTTTTTCCCGTACCGATCAGTTCGGAGGTTGGGATCTTTCGCAGATTGAAATAGTGCAAGGCCTGTTCGTCCAAACCGTGTCGACGGTCCGCGCCGGCTACGGTGAAACTGGCCACCATGGTGTCGAACGCGGGCGGGGGCATGTCGATGCCGTGGGCGTGCAAGACCATGGAATCGTATTTGACATTCTGACCAATGCGGCGCAGGTCCGGGTCGGTGAGCAGGGGGCGCAGGAACTCCAACAAGTCCGGGGGGCCGCCGGGGAGCACGGGGGGCGTCGCGTTGAAGGGCACGTAGAACGCCCGGCCGGGTGAGGCACTAAACGAAACTCCCACCAGGGACACTTCAAGGGGGGAGAGTCCGGTGGTCTCCGTATCCCAGGCGAAGGTGCCGGATTCGCGCAGTTCCTTTTCCATGGCTTGCAGGCCCGCAAGGTCGGTGACCATGGTGTAGTCCCTCTCCATGTCGGGCTTGTTGCCTCCACCGCCCTTGCGCACCTTGTCGGCCAGACTGCGGAAGTCGAGCTTTTGGAACAGGTCCGCCAGCTCGGTGGCATCGGGGTCGGGCGGGGTCAGGTCTTGGAAGGGCGGATCCAGGGGTACATCGGTATGGATGGTGACCAGGTCCAGCGAGAGCAACAACATCTCCCGATCGTTTTCGATCTTCTCCTTGTTCTTGCCTTTTACCGATTCCAAGTTCTCCAGGATACCGGGCACTGATCCGAACTCTTGGACGAGCTTGATGGCTCCTTTTTCGCCGATGCCTTTGACGCCAGGAATGTTGTCCGACGCATCGCCCATGAGGGCCAGGACGTCGATCACATGATTGGGGGTGGTGCCAAACTTCTCCTGGACGGCTTCCGCACCCTGGATTTCCAGGTCGACGCCACGTTTGAACACGTTGTACATCTGAACCTTGTCGCTGATCAGTTGCATGAAGTCCTTGTCGCCTGAAACGATGAAGACCTCGTGGCCCGCGGCTTCACCCTGGCGTGCCAGGGTTCCGATCACGTCATCGGCCTCGTACCCCGGGATTTCGAACAGGGGAATGTTGTGGGCATTCACCACGGCCCGAATCAATTCCAGTTGATCGATCAATTCCACGGGGGCCTTTTCCCGGGTGGCTTTGTACTCCTCGAACTTGTCGTGGCGGAAGGTCGGCCCCTTGGCGTCCAGGGCCACCACGATCAGGTCGGGTTCCTCGGTTTCCAGAATCCGCCTGAGAGTCATGGTGAACCCGTAGGTGGCGCCGATCGGTTGTCCGGCCAGGGTCGTCAGGCCGGATCGGGCCAGGGCGAAGTGGGAACGGTAGGCGAGGGCGGTTCCGTCGAGCAGGAAGAGGCGGGTCATGGCTGGAGTATACGGAACGCCGATTGGGGACGGTACGTTGCTCACAGGCCTTGCACAAAGAAGCAGCGCCCCCCCCCCAGTTCGGGGGAGCGGGCGCCGCGCTTGGATCTCGCTGGAGGCCTATTGGAAAACGAATTCAATGGCGTCGGTGAAGTTGGACGTGGTGCCCGGGTTGATGTCCCGGTACCAGCATTGGAATGTCCAGGTCTGGCCGGCCAGGGCAGGCTGTACCGGTGAAGTGGGCATTTGGGTCAGGTCGACCGGGATCATGAAAAAACCGAAGGGGCCGGAGTATCGAATCAGGGGGCCCGCATTGAAGCGCCCGATGGCGCCACCCAGGCACAGGATTCCTTGGCTTCCGCCCGGGTTGGGGACGAAGCTCACGCTGCGTCCACTCAAAAAGTAGCCGAACTGGTTGGGCGGCAATTGGGATGCGCTCAGGGTCAGGTCATTGTCCGCGGCCACGATCGAGCCGGCCGCATGGATGATGGCCGGATTGCCCGTGGAGTTTGTGACCGCCGGGGAGCAGAACACGGTGCCGAAAGGGCCCCCGGTCCCGCCGCAGTTGTCGCTGAACAAGCAATCGACCCACTCGGGGTGATCGACGAAGGGGTTCCGGTTGCCCTGGTAGCTAAAGACGACATCGTTGCGAAGGACTTCGCTGGCATCCACGGGGTCCTCCTGGTGCCATTGGAGCAGAACGCTCAGCATGCCCATGTACGCGACGCTCTCATTGTTCCCCGTGTTGGAGGCTGCCAGCAGGCTCTGGTTGTCGGTGAGGATCAGGTCGGGTTCGCTGATACCCGTGGTGCCGTGGTTGCCACCTTCGTAGCGGATGTCGGCGTAGAGCAGGGCGCGGGCCACATCACCCTTGCGCTCACTCCAAACCTGCCAGGTGCCCGAAGTGAAGCTTCCCGTTCCCCAGCAGGAGGTGCCGGGGTAGGTGCCGGCGGTGCCACCGTCGGTCAGGTATTCGCCGCACGAGGAAGTGCAATTGCGGAAGGGCCGGTTGCTGCGCGCGGTGTTGTATCCCGAGTCGCTCAGGAACAGCATGTGGCAATCCGTGTAGGGGTAGTTGTCGGAGCCGTCGTCGGGGAAGCCGTAGGACTTGGGCCAGGTGTGCTCCCGGTTGTAGCTACCGCCACTCTTGGCGAAGGAGCGGTTGCGGTACACATCGATGATGCGCGTGGAGTTGTTCGGATCCTCCTGGGCGAGCTTCAGGATATCCCACGTGTCCGTGGAGCCGCCCGTGTACGAAAATCGCTGATGGTCATCGATGCGATCGTGCAGGGTGGTTCGCAGGGTGGTCGCATTCGTGTCATCGACCGAGTTGTACCAGCCGGCCGGCGGTCCTTGTGCAAAGGCGGAACCGGTCAGGATGAGGAGTGCGGAGAGCAGGTATCGCATGGAGTGCAACGGGTGGGGGGGTGCGGATGGGCCCAGGGGCAGGTCCTAGCCTACCCTTCGGATGGGGGGCCTGGAGGGGCTATTTTTTCCCGGGTCCCCGAATCTGGGTTTCGCGGCCAGCAGCGGGTCGGGAGAGGGGCAGGGCAAGAAAAAGCGCCCCCACGCGGAGGAATTCCGGCGCGGGAGCGCATGTTCTCTCCCG
>JARGOW010000051.1:6342-7151 GCA_029212955.1 Planctomycetota bacterium
AGGAGAGCAGGCGGGGGCGGAACCTAGAAGGTCACGCTGAGGCCGTTGGTGAAGTTGGAGGAACCGGCGCCGGCGGGCGTGTCACGGTACCAACCCTGGAAGTGCCAGGTATCGCCGGTCATGATCGTCGTGGGGACGGTGGACGGGATCGTGGTGGGCACGTCGAAGCCGAAGCCGGTGGTGGAGGTGCCTGCAGCGTTGATCATGACACCGGAAGCGTCGAAGCCGCCGATGGAGTTCATGTTCGTGCCGGAAACGTTGAAGCGGAAGAACTGGGCGGTAGCGGTACCGACCAAGCAGAACTGACCGTTGCTGACAACGATTCCGGAGGTGGCTTCGTTACCGACCAGGAAGTAGGCGAGTTGTCCGGGGACACCGCCGGTGATTTCCAGGTGCAGGTTGCTACCAACCATGGAGCCGGAGGTTCCGGTCAGCACGGCGGGGAATCCGGTGGAGTTGTTGTTGTTGGGGTTGCAGAAGGGGGTGCCGACTCCGGTGCCGGTGCTGGAGCAGCCGTCGCCGGTGGCAACGGTCGTGCCGCATGCGACGACGGGGTTCGCGGTACCGGGGGTGCTGTCGGTTCCGGCAACGCCGCTGGCTCCGAAGTCAAGGAAGACGTCGCCGCACCAATCGTTGGGGTAGTCACCCGAGCGGGCGATGCCAGCGGGGAAGAACGAACCGTCGGGACCAATGGTCTCGGCGCAATCGTGGGGGATGTCGTGGGGGGTACCCGGGCCGCCGGCGCCGTCGCCGGAGGTCGGGTTGAACATGGTCAGGTTCTCGATGGTGATGAAGTTCGCGGAGTCGTC
>JARGOW010000051.1:7161-10259 GCA_029212955.1 Planctomycetota bacterium
GTGAACAGGGTCTCGCCGTTGAGGTCCGGGTCGATGCTGGTGTTGTTCAGGGTGTTCTCCAGGTCCGCGATGTCGAGCGGGTTGGGAATGCTGAGCAGGTAGAACGTTTCGGTTCCGTTCTCAATGTTGTCGGAAGCGCCACCGGTGGTGTGCGGTCCGTTGGCCAGGTCGTAGTCCATGTTGGCAACGGTGACATTGCCCATGACGAAGTAACCATCGGCGGGCATGGTGAGACCGCTCAGGTCCCAGACGCGGTCGAGGATGCCCTGACCACCGCCTTGGCCCTCGACGACGCAGACGACGATTCCGTTGAGGCTCATGCCGGGCGTTCCCACAAGTTCGATGAACTCTTGGGTGTCAACGCCCGAGTGGGAGGCATAGATCTCGTTGAAGTGGATGTTTTGAGCTTGAGCAGCGCCGGCAAGGCAGATGGCACCCGCAGCGATAGAAGAGAGACGGTTGAACCGCATGATACTTTTGTGGGTAGGAGAAGTGATTCGGAGTGTGGGAGTCCGAAATGGATTCCCTGTGACTTCTAGAGTGCGCAAGATAATGAAATGGAGTGTTAGAGGGTTATTGAAATGACGTAAACTGCCAATTGAACCCCTCCGAATGCCCTTGGAGTAACTCAAAATGGGCCCCTGGCATGGATTTAGGGCCTGGAAATGGGGCCCCCCGGTTCGCATGCTTGCGGGCATGAGTGAAGATTCCCAGCAAGCCGCGTCGCGCCCCCGCACCCTCATGGGTGGTTTCCTGATGGGCTTTGCCAATTTGGTGCCCGGAATCAGTGGTGGAACCATGATTCTGGCCGTGGGCCTCTACGACAGATTCATCCAAGCTGTCTCGGATGTGTCCAGGCTGCGCTTCACCCGGTCCTCCCTGGTGTTCCTGGCATGGATTGGCCTGGGAGCGATCGTGGCGGTGGGCAGCCTGTCGGGAATCCTGGTGGACCTGGTGGTGGAGCACAGGTGGGTGATGTACAGCCTCTTTCTGGGCATGACCCTGGGCGGGGCCCCCGAATTGGCCCAACAAGCCAAGCCATTTAAAGGTCCGGTGCTTGTTGCGGCCTTGGCGGGTTTCGCAGCCATGGCGGCCTTTGCTTATTTCCTGACCGGCACCCAGTTGCCTGCCAGCCCTATGGTGTTGGTATTCGTGGGCGCCTTGGCGGCCTCGAGCATGATTTTACCGGGCATCAGTGGAAGCTATTTGCTGTTGATCTTCGGCCTCTATGAGACCGTGATCGGTTCCCTGCGGCCCGAGGCCCTGCGCGAGGACTTCATGGGCACCGCGTGGATCATCGCGCCCGTGGGCATCGGTGCCGTGTTGGGCATCGCCCTTCTCTCCAACGTGCTGCGCCTGTTTTTGGACCGCAAACCCCAGGTATCCCACGGCATGTTGTTGGGACTCTTGGTGGGCTCGATCCTTGGTCTGTGGCCCTTTCAGAATCCCGTTCATCCGGAGTTGGCACGTAAGGAAGTACGCAAGGCCACGGTCATGGTGCTCGCTGATGGGGAGGCCCAAGACATCCGAGACAAGTATGGTTCGGACTTCACCGACGTGCGATTGGACGAACTGCGCACCCGCTATGTGGGCAAGACCCCTGGCGATCTCAAGCGCATGGGCAACGAACTCGAGCGCTTTGAACCGGGCTTGCTTCAGATCCTGAAAGCGATAGGACTCTTCGCGTTAGGGGTGTGGATCACCCGCTTGGTCGGACGCAAGGGTTAGCCCCGCGCGCGGGCGGCATCCATCTGCGAGCCTGGTGCGGTCCGTGAAGCTGGGGTTCACCCGGATCGGAACCTGCAGCCGCCGGATCTGTCGCGTCACTTCCCCCGTTTGAAATCCAACAGAGCACCGGCAGCCAAACCCCAAAGGATGGACATGCACAGGGCCAACGGCGCCGAATCCTCGGCCACGTTGAGGATTCCCGCCTTGGCCAGCAGCATGCCAAAGAATGCGGCTGCCGCGCCCGCGCCGAGGGGCGCTAGGGCTTCGAAGAAGTTTCGCAGGCGCCCGCGGAACAGGCTCCAGCCCAAACCGCCGAGCAGGCCCAGGCCTAGGGTTGCTGGAACCATGCTGCCGTCCGAGGGCACACTGCCATCGAGCCAGGTGGAGGAAAAGGAGACGGCCAGGGTCAGTGCCACCGGGATGGCGACGATCAGTTGGGCCAGGCGTCCCAGGTCATTCTGGGTTTGCTCCTGACTGACCCGGCGGCTCTTGCGTTCCAATTCGCAGCGAACCAGGGCCATGGTGCCCGCATCGGGGCTTTCCTGTAGGGCGGTGAGGAGGGAGTCCCGATGCCATCCCTCGGTGCGGGTGCGCACCTCGCCTTGCAGCAATTGGGTCATCAGCCGGCGCTCGCCCACGGATCTGGATTCGAGCTCCAGTCTCCAGGCTCCAGTGAGGGATTCTTGCGCGGCTTCCAGGTGGCCCGCTTGCACCGCGTCCTCCGCTTGGGTGAGTTGCATCAAAGCGCTTTCGCGCCAATCACCGCTTCGTCCAGCATTCTCCACGCTGGAGCGGGCGGCTGCGATGGTTTCTGCCAGGCGACCCCGGTGGGGATCAAAGGGCCAACGACTCTTCAGGGGGGAGCTGGTCGGGACCGGGGGAAACTCGTCCGGGGATTCCGAAGGGGCCTCCGCCTGGAGCGGCGGAACTTGGATCAAGGGGTCTTCCATGGTCGATAAGAATTGGCGTTCTTCGGGGAATGCGACCTGCTCGGCAGCTTGGTTCAGGGGCGACCAGAAGCAATCGGATTGCAGGTTGGTTTCCACGTCGGTGGTGGAGGCGCTCCAGTATTCGGTGATAAGAGGCTGGTCGGAAACCTGGGCGCGCACCGTGGAGAGGGGGTGCCAGTCGGCACAATGTAAGTGGGAACTGACCTGATCATGGGCCGCGCGAATGGCACCCACCCGGGTCGATTCACCCGTGCGCAACAGGACCCGCGGTAGGCACACCGTGTTCTGGCGCTTGAGAAGAGCCACCCGGCAGTCCCCCGCGGCTGTCCGTTGCAGGATCACAGCCCCCGCGGCGCGCAGGGGCTCGATCCCATCGGCCAACCGATCCTTTCCGGGGAACCCGGTCGAATCTTCGGGCGT
>JARGOW010000051.1:10328-12412 GCA_029212955.1 Planctomycetota bacterium
GGGATCGAGGGGGGTGGAGGCCAATGGATCGTAGCGCCTTGGGACTATCGCGACGGGACCAAGGGCGGAGAGTCTCCGCAGTGCATGTCCTTGACGAGCAGCTGCAGATGGGTTTCGCCACGGAAGGTATTCCAACGCGGCGTGTAGACCAGGTGCAAGGGACGGCCCATGGCCAATTCCTTGACGCGCGTTCCGGCCCCAAAAAATAAGGCCTTATGGACGACGCTACCCTGTCGCACTTTGAGAAGAAGATGGCTGCCGTCCGCTCCGATCCGTCGCGGCTCCTCGGCCAGGCGCAAATCCTTGGAGAGCAGGATCGGTTGGCCGTTGCCCTGGCCAAAGGGCTCCATGCGATCGATCTGTCGCATTTGCGAGTCCACCATGTTCTGGAAGGGGACATCCGCGTCGATCTCCAAGCAGGTGGCACCGCGGGGATTGGACTCCAGCATGCGACGGGCTTCCCCGTTGACGGCCTCCCGAAGGCCCTCCAGGTTGGCCTCGCTCAAATCGCAACCGGCCGCCTGCTCGTGTCCGCCGTAACGACCCATGAACTCGGCCCCCGCGTGCATGGCGTCGAGGATGGAAAAGCCTGGTACGCTCCGGGCGGAGCCGCGGCCTTCTTCGCCGTCGAAACCAAACACGAGGGCGGGTTTGTCAAAGCGGTCGACCAGGCGCGAAGCCACGATGCCAATCACGCCCTGGTGCCAGCCTTGTCCGCCCACCAGGATCACCGGGGAGTCGGGGTCCTCGCCGTAGGGTTGGGCCATTTGCATGGCTTGCTCGGTGAGTCCCCGTTCCAGTTCGCGTCGTTTGATGTTGAGGTCGTCCAGGCGCCGGGCGGCATTGCGGCCTTGCAAGGCGTCGGCGGCCAAGAACACTTCCACGGCTCGACCCGCGGTCTCCAATCGTCCAGCCGCATTGATGCGCGGCCCAATTTGGAAGGCCACATCCTCGGCGCACAGGCTTCGACCCTTGAGTTGGGTGACCTCCAAGAGCGCTTGGAAGCCAGGGGCTCGGGACGCTCCCAGGGCCTTCAATCCGAAGTGACAAAGGATGCGGTTTTCGTTTTCCAGGGGCACCACATCGCAGACCGTGGCAATGGCCACCAAGCCCATGGAGTCCACCAGGAATTGGCGCAAATCATCGCGTACGCGGGTCGCCCCGGAGATGCGCTGGCAAAGGCCCCAGGCCAGTTTGAACGCCACCGCAGCGCCGCACAATTCCCGGAAGGGATAGCGGCTGGTGGGCAGCTTTGGATTGACGATGGCCAGGGCCACGGGCAAATCACCCTGGGGTGGCTCGTGGTGATCGGTGACGATGGTGTCGATCCCCATGGCTTTCAGCGAAGCGATGGTCTCCACCGAACTCGTACCGTTGTCCACGCTGAGTACGATGGCGGCGCCCACCTCTTCCGCCTTGCGCAGGGAATGCTCGCCGAACGAGTATCCGTCATCGAAGCGGCTCGGAATGTGCCAGCTGACCCGCGCGCCCAGGTGTTGGAAAAGTCGAACGAGGAGCGTGGTGCCCGTGACCCCGTCCACATCGTAGTCCCCGTGTACCAGGATCATTTCCTGGTTTTCGATGGCCCGGGCCAGGCGCTCACAGGCGATCTCCATGTCCGGGAGTTCCATGGGATCGTGCAAATCCTGGAGGTTGGGGGCCAGGTGTGCGGAGGTCGGTTCGCCGGCCTCGTGCCCCCGGTTGGCCAACAGGATGGCCACCAATTGGCTGACCCCGTGCTTGCGAACCAGTTCTTCCACCTGGTCCGGGTTGGGGGTTTGGAGACGCCATTGGGGTTGATCGGATTGCAGGGTCGGCATGGGGTCATCATACCGTTTGCATGACCCCGTTCCGATGGTGCAGGCGTGTTCCACGGGGAATGGTTGGGGTGTGAATTCGGAAAAAGCTGGCCCCATTTCCCTGTGGGTGGGCATTCCTCCGCTTCGGGCGCTATCCTGACGCCATGGCCTCCGGACAAAATAATCAGCCCTCCAAGGGCGCGGACAATCCCTATCGCCTGCTGCCCTCGGTGGATTCGATTCTGGCCCACGACGGCTGGGCGGCCTCCCAGGCGGAGGTCGGGG
>JARGOW010000052.1 GCA_029212955.1 Planctomycetota bacterium
CAGGTCCGCGGAAAGGGGACGGTGTTTGTAAAGTCCCCCGTGGGTTTGACGAAAGGCTTCAAACCTGTAGCGATCGCGAATCGGCTGAGAGATCAATCCTTGTCCCGCGACAAGCAAGTCCTCTCGATCTTCCACCAAGCAAGAGGTCAGCAACCAATTGGCCCAACCCAGGGCCATTTGATTGTCGCACGCAACAGCGGCCCGGCTCGCAGCATGGGCTCGATCCATCCACCCCCTCGCGCGGAAAAGCGAACTTTGTAAGGCCCAAGCCCTGCCCCGCACCCCAGGGCTGTGGGCCCCTGACAAGATTCGAACCATTTGCCCATCGGCGTCCTGATACCGTCCCTGCAGGTGTAAAGCCTGAATCCACAGCAAACGGCGCTCGAAACTTGGGCTCAAACGAACCGCCATGGCCGCTAGGGACTCCAAGAGTGCACGACCGCGCACCCCCTGCATTCGATAGTCATCGAGCAAGGTGTTCAATTCAGACCCAAGAGGCCAGGTTTGCTGGACCATGCTGACCCGCAACCTCAATTGGGAGTAGCTCCGATCGGTACCGTCCTGTGGGTTGCCGGCGCAACACAGAATCGCGGCCTGTTCCCCCGCCGAATCCGTACAAGCCTGTTGGGCCAGGGCTTGCAGGCATCGCGCCAACCCATGGCTGTAGGATCGAAGCATGTGTCGCTCGATCCGCCCTGAAAACAGGGTCCCATGGTCGCCAAGCCTCTCCTCCAATATCTGTTGTTCCTGCCGCGTTCGAAGGCCTGATTTCAGGGCCTTCAATGCCTCGCGTTCCGCGCTTTCCCTATTCACTTTCATGATCTCTTCCCTCGCTACTTAGATTTGGAGTTTGAATGGAAGGCCATAGGTCCTCCAGGGATAACAGGGCCTTGAGAGCGCTGCGAACTTCGACGCGCAACCGGAATCTGGGTCCAAGACCCAATGCCACGCAACGTTCCACCGAGAATCGCTCGACGAGCAAAGCAAAGAAAGCGCCGCGGGTTTCATCGGGCAAGCGATGGAATTGAACCGATGCCTCCAAAGTGTTTTTTGGATCCACCCCGTAACTGTAGATCAAACAAAAGTGATGGAAGTCGGGGCCTTCGGCCGGCCCTGCACCATCTAGGAATCGCTCCTCATCTTCGATCAGGATGTCGTCTAGGGCTTCCCGTACACAACCGCGCACCCAAGCCCTATCGGTGGGGAAATCCTGGTCCCAGCGCACATGGGGAGCCAAGCCCGACTCCCGGGCGATGACCTCTGCACTCCGGACTCGAAGGTGGTCCACATCGACCAGCGCGGCCCGTTCTTTTAGAACCGACAAGCAGGCCCCGGACAAACGGCGCACGGCATCAGCCTGCTTCAAGCGCTCCAGGCATTCCAACACGGCCTGCGCCGAGATCGCTTGCAAGCGATCCAATTCGTGAAAACGCTCGCTTTCCGTGGCTGCCAGTTCCTCAAGCTCCGCCACCAAATCCACCCCAGGATCCGATGTCTGCGGTGCGGGCCCCCGCAAAAGCACATCCCATTCCCCCTCCCCATCATGTTCCGTCATCTGTGGCTTCCTTCCATGGACTCCAAGATGGGGTGCCGCCTTGAATCCGTCAAGGAGGCCATGGGGGCCCGATTCGTCTCAGTTCGATCCGCATCTCACGTATGCGTGAGGCCGTAGACGGGTTCATTCCTGGTATTCGAAACCTCCCGCCATTCAGGTGGGTACAAAAGAAAACGATAAGTTTCGTGTCGCAACCGCCAGCGCGTGACGCCGCCAAAAAAAAGTTCTTTTTTTTCTCTGCCAGGGATTGAGCGGCCCCCGGGCACCTTGCTCACCCAAACGATTTCAACTCTCTCCATTGCCTCTTTCAACCGATCCCTCCACCCGCGTAGTCGCGATTCTTGAGACTTCCAAGCGACTCTTTGCCGAACTCGGCCCATGGGGCCTGCGCATCAGCGACATCGCCAAGGAGGTGGGAATCTCGGTAGGAACGTTCTACACCCACTTCCCCAGCAAGGAAGATCTAGTGCAAGCGCTAGCCCGGGGCACCTTAAAGCAACGCCTCGAAACCTTCGAAGACACATTCCAAACCACGGGCTTGACCTGCGCGGAACAGGTCATCGTTTCCGTCCTGCGGAACTTCCTCTACTCCTTCGACCACCCTTCGCGCTTCGCCATCGAACGCTTTGCCATCTCCCCTGCAATTTGGGATGCCAGTTCCGATGAGGCACGCAGTGCAACCAATGACAGGCATAAGGTCATCACCGAATGCGTGCGTGCACAAATCGAACGGGCGATCCAAGAGGGCAGCATACGGGCCGAAGGTGAATGCAAAGCCCAATCGGGCCTGATCCTAGTCGGTGTTTGGACCCTCGCTTCCGGCAGCAGCCAGGTCGCATTGCTACGCAAAATCATTGCCCAGGAGACGTCGACACAACGTCGCCTACCCAAGGGATTCGTGGCCACCGTCCAGGCTTACATGATCGGCGCGGGATGGTCCACGGAGGATCCGGCCGGGGACATGCGCAGACTGGCCGAGATCGCACTGGCCATCCCCGCAAGCCAATAGGCTCCCGATTCGGACCAGCTCCGATTAATCCCACGTGACGTGGATGGGTTCCATGGGGTGCACCGTATTATGGCCCCGCCATGATCCAACTTGTCAAACCCACCCAACGCAACGTGCTCGGCGGTCCCCTCGAAGTCTGTAGCACCGACCCTCTCACCGGCTTCTTCCGCGATGGTTGCTGTAGCACGGACGAGCAGGACGAAGGCTCCCACACGGTCTGCGTGAAGGTCACCGCCGAGTTCCTCGAGTTCTCCAGGGCAGCGGGCAACGACTTATCCACCCCGCTCCCCGAGTACATGTTTCCGGGCCTCAAGCCCGGGGATCAATGGTGTTTGTGCGCCACCCGCTGGGCCCAGGCCCACGAAATGGGCGTGGCGCCGCGCGTTGTCCTCGAAGCCACCCACGAGCGCGCCTTGGACGTCATTTCCATCGCGAATCTAAAGTCCCACGCAATCCCCGGCTAGAAAACCCGTCACCACCGGGTGGGCACCTTATAGAAGCTCTTGCTTGAGCCATGGGAAGGTTTCCCATGGCCGCTCATTTTTCAACAGGAGGTTTCCATGAATGCCCTCGATTCGATTCGGGAAGAACGCGCGGAACTCGACATGACCCCCATGATCGACGTCACCTTTTTGCTTCTGATTTTCTTTATGTGCACCTTGCGCTTCAAGGTGCTCGAAGGACAGTTGACCGCTTTCCTCCCCAAGGATGTGGGGAACATTCAGGCGCCCGCCGTGCCCCTAGAAAAATTGCAAGTGAGTGTGCGGGTCACCGACCCTGGACAGAAAATGAATGCGGCTGGTACCTTGCCCTACACGGAGGGATCCGACCATGGACGGCATACATTCCAGGATCGACAATTGCGTTACGACGTTGGGTCCCAGTCGTTCCACTCCCTGCAGGAGTTTCAAAGTGCCGTGCGCCGCATCGCCACGGGCCGCGATCAACCTTGCGTCCTGCAGGCCTACCCGGGCGTCATTCTTGAAGACGTGATCCCCGTGCTCGATGGCCTGACCGGCTCCGGTTTCGTGGATATCGCCTTCGGGGGCTCGATGGAAGTACTCAGGGCTCCAGTGAATCGATAAACAGAACCTGATCCCCAGGCTCAAACACATCCCACCCGCGGCCCCTGAGTATTCCCACCAGACGGTCGCGGGTCACTTTTTGGGGTTCGATTTCGGCGGTCACCCGCCCTCCATCCACATCCACAAAAAGATCATACACCCCCGGCACATTCCCCAGCGCATCATCGATTTGGACCGGGCACCAGACGTGACAATCCATGCCCAGCACCCGCATCTCGATGGGAACGGTCCCTGCGGGCTTGCTCGGAGCGCGCCCGGCAGCCCAGGTCAACCCCGCTAAGACCAGGGCCAAGAGCAGTGCCCCGCCGCGGATCAACCACAGCTCACGCCCGGCCTGATCCTTCTTCCTTTGAGGGTTGCGCTCCATGGTTCCCACTACGCTTCGCCTCTAGATCTGTGACCCCGCAGATCGGTCCTGGGAACACCCATCATGCGGTTTGCAGGGCCAAGGGCCTTGGGAGCTACTCGAGAATCGGGTCCGCACTACCCACCGACCTACTGCCATTGGGCCGCTCGATTTCGACCCACCACTGAACCCCATCGGGCAGGGGATCCGGAGCCATGACGTGCACGTTGTAGTCCCCGCGCGATGGGCTGAACGTCCCCTTTTCAACCAAGGACTGGCTGCGGTCGGAGGTTCCGATCCAAGCGCGTACGGTGGTCGCTCCCCCATCCATAACAGGCCACGCGATGACCAGGTGGGACTCCTCTCCAGCCTTCATGGCCCCGTGTCCCTGGGCGAGGGAAACCAAGAGGTCGCCAATTTTGGTGAGGCCAATGGGCACTTCCACATGGGAGTGACCCGACGAGTCTTCCGCAGCAACGGTTTCGGCCTTGGCGCCGGCCTCAGGTGCGGTGTCCTGGGGTTTGTCCGAGCAGGCGCTCACACAAACGAGCAAAGCCGGCAGTAGAAAGAGTTTTTTGAAAGGCAGCATAGGATCAGGCGGGGTTGGGAGTTTGGGATGGATCCGAGGATTCGACCGGACGCTCCTTACAGAGCAAAGCATATCCGGCGGGAACAATCAGGAGGTTTAGAAAAGTAGAGGTCAAGAGCCCCCCAAGGATGACAACCGACAAGGGGGCGAGGATTTCGTTGCCAGGTTGATCGGCCTCGATCACGATGGGGACCAGGGCTAAGGCCGCCGTAAGGGCGGTCATGAGAATCGGAACCAGTCGTTCCTGCGAGCCGCGCAGAATGGCCTCACGAAGCCCATAGCCCTCGTGCTCCTGCAGATAACCGTAGTGGTTGACCAACAGAATCCCATTGCGAACGGCGATTCCAAAGAGCGTGATGAAGCCCACCAAGCTTGCGATGGATAGCACGGGAGCCACGTATGGCCCCTGGCCAAACAAGCCCGAAAGGTTCGCGACAAGACTCGAGGAATCGGACACGAAGATGGCTGCGATGCCACCGATCAACGCCAAGGGCAGGTTCACCAGAACCAAGGCCGAAACACGCAGGGATCCAATCGCCACGTGGAGCAACATGAACATGGCGAGCAATACCATGCCACCGAGCAAGAGCATGCGTTGGGTGGCAGACTGTTGGGCTTCGAACTGACCGCCATAGTGCACTTGGTACCCGGCAGCCTGAACGATGGGATCCACGCGTTCTTTGACCTTTTCGACCAAGTGCCCCAGGTTCGCGCCCTCGGCCACGTTCAAAGAAACAACGGCCTTGCGCTGTGAGTTTTCCCGGGAGATTGAATAGGAGGCGAGTTCTGGCCCCAAATCGGCAACCTCATCCAATCGGACGTGGGTGCCGTTCTCCCCATACAGGATGAGATGGCGCAGATCATCCACACTATCGCGGTCCTGCTCGCGGAGGCGCACTGCCAAGCCATACCGTTTGTTCCCGTCACCCACCACCGCAACGGTTTCACCGAACATGGCAGCGCGTACCTGTTCCGCGGCAGAAACCGGGGTGAGGCCATAGGCGGCCAAGGAACGCGCCCGGTATTCGATGGGAAGGGTTTGCACCATGACTTCCCGGTTGGCTTTCACATCCCTTGTGCCGGGCAATCCCTCCAAGGTCACCTGGATCTCCTGGGCTACCTTGCGCAACACATTCAGGTCTTCCCCGTACACATTGATGGCGATGGCAGCCGGCGTTCCCGACAGAATATGACTCAAGCGGTGCTCGATCGGCTGTCCAATGTTGCTCGTGATGCCCGGAACCTGGTTCAGAATGCGGCTGATCTGCTCGCGCACATCCTCCTTGTGATAGCCCGGTTGGAGCGTCACGTCGATCTCAGATGTGCTGACCGGCTCAGCATGTTCATCCCGTTCGGCGCGTCCGGTTCGTCGAGCCACACTGCTGACACCTTCGATTTGCATGAACTGCTTTTCGATGGCCGATGCCATTCGGTCACTGGCCTGCAATGAGGTTCCCGGAGGGGAAAAGAGGCCAATCGAAAAGGTCCCTTCGCTGAACTCCGGAAGGAATGCGGTGCCAAAGGTGGATCCAAGCCAGAGCGTCAAGCCGGTGGCCACTCCAGCCAATCCCAGTAGGGAAAGCTTGAAGCGCAGGGCAACCCGCAGGGTGGGTTCGTACAGCGCCTTGAGCCAACGCACCAGCCATCCATCCCGCTCCGCGCCTTCCCCAGAGGGTACCCGCAACAGCAACTTGCATAGCGCGGGGGTCACGGTCAAAGCCACCAGGAGCGAAGCCAGCAGCGACATCACAAAGGCAATGCCAAGGGGTCTGAAAAACCGCCCCTCGATCCCATCCAAGAACATCAACGGCAGGAACACCAGCACGATAATGGCTGTGGCAAAGACCATGGCGGGACGGATCTCGTTGCTTGCGTCGAAGATCACATCCAACCGCGACCGCTGTTCGGCCGGAGGTAGGCCAGCGTTCTGCTTCAACCTTCGGAACACGTTCTCCACATCGATAATCGCATCGTCCACCAAGCTCCCCACCGCGATGGCGAGTCCACCCAAGGTCATCACATTGATGGATTCCCCCATCCAATCCAAGGCCAACAATCCTGCTGCCAAGGAAAGTGGTAGCGCGGTCAGGGTCACTAGGGTGGTTCGCGCATTGAGCAAGAACAGCGCCAAGATAATCGTCACGATCAAAGCCGCATCCCGCAGGGCTTTGACCACGTTGCCCACCGAACGTTCGATGAAATCGGACTGACGAAAGACCTCCCTGTTGATCCGGCATCCTGCGGGCAGGGTTGGATCCAATTGGTCGAGCAGGGCATCCACCTGTTGCGTGATCGCAAGGGTGTTGGTTCCCGGGGCCTTCTGAACCGTGATGATCACCGCCGGATGGCCCCCATCCGAACCCAATCCTCGCTGGGGCGTGGAACCCATTTGCACCGTCGCAACCTGCCCGATCGTCACGGGTGCCCCATTGGTGTACTTGACCAGGGTGCCTTCGATGTCCGCGATCGATCGTACCCGCCCGCTTTGGCGGATCGGAATCTCCATGTTGTCCACATCGGCCAAGTAGCCTGCGCTCAGGGTGCTGTGCGAGGCCCGCGCGGCCTCTTCCACATCAGCAAAGGTCAGGCCGAATGCGCGCAACTCCTCCTGGCCCACGAGCACCTGGTATTCGGGCAACTCCCCCCCGATCACCGAGGCCTGGGCCACCCCGGGTATGGCCACCAACTTTTTCCGGATGTCAAACTCCGCCATGGCGCGCAGATCCATGGCACTACGCGTTCCTCCGGGTGACGACAGGGTCAACAGCATGATTTCGCCCGTGATCGAGGTGATCGGCGTCATCTCTGCGTGGGTGCCCTCGGGCAATTCCTCGCGCACGCTGTCGAGCCGCTCGGAAACAAGCTGGCGTGCCCGGTAGATGTCCATACCCCAGTCGAACTCCACATAGGTGATCGCCAGTCCCATGGAGCTCGTACTGCGCACCCGACGGACGCCGGGGATGCCGTTGACCGCCGACTCCATCGGATACGTCACATACTGTTCCACTTCGTCGGTGGCCAATCCAGGGGCCTCTCCCATCACCACCACGGTCGGCGCATTGAGCTCGGGAAACACATCCACCGAAGCATGGGGCAACCGATACAAGGCGAAGGCCACCATGATGCTGGCCAGTACCAGCACCATGCCGGAGTTATGGATCGAAAATCGAATCAGGTTCTTAAGCACAGTACACCCCTAGTGATCTTCTTCGTGATAGGTGCCATCGCTGTGAAAGTGCCCGCCCTTGGGCGTGCCCCCACTGCGCTCTGATGCGAGTTTCAACTCGAACACTCCCTGCATGACGACCTCGTCGCCGGCCATCACGCCGCTTTTGATTTCGACCCAACGACCGTCCTCCACGCCCAGATCCGCTTCCACCCGGAACGCTTGACCCGGATTCTTCGGGTTCCTCCGGAAGAAGACGTGAACGAGCCCATCCTGCAACACTGCGGATCGCGGGATCGCCATGACCCGGTCCGCGGACGCATCCAATTCTATTTCAAGGAAGGCTGAGATTCCCGGTCGGATCCAGTCACGGCCCTCCTCGGGCATGGCAAAGACCGTGATGAAGCGCTCCCGCGGCATGGCTTCCAAACCCAGGGTCAGATCCGATCCCACGTCGTTGGCCAGTTCGGTGGTTGAGCTTTGGGGCGGCACGATGCGTGCATTCTCGATCCCTGCTAGCCTCGGTAGATCCGATTGCAGGGCTAGGGCCCGGAAACGCACGCGATCGGGATTGACCGTGGACAGCACCGCGTCGGGTGCGTCCACATAGGAACCATTGGTCACCGACAGCTTTTGGACCACACCTTCCGCATCGGCCCGGACCTCGATCCATTCGATCGTCTCGTAGTAAGGCTGCTTTCCCGAAGGACTCTCCACAGGCGCGAGCAAGGCCTCTTCCGACAAGCGGGTTGCCGTGGAGGCCCGGTGCAAAGCGTGGGTATAGGACCGTTCGGCATTCGCGACCGCAGCCTCCGAGGCGGACTGCTCCGCTTCGAGCCGGGGGAAGCTTGCGTTCAATTCGGCGGCGGCAAGTTCCAGGTCCGCGCGTTTGAACTCCGCCTGGGCCAAACTTTGGATGCGGTCCTCCAAAACGGTCAATTTCAACCGAGCCTCTTCGATTCGAGCCTTCACCACGACCAAATTCGCAGCCGCACTGTCCATGGCCTGTTCGCCCTCGATGATCTCATGCATGAGGTCGGGCCATACGGTGGATTCAAAGCGGTACAGGACCTGGCCCTGGGTGACTTTTTGATTTTCGTCCACCAGGATGTCCACGCGCCCCGCCAAGGGCATTCGATACTCCTTGCGTGCCAGGGGTTGAAGCTCGAAAGCCCCCGGGATTCGCAGTGTCTGAGCCACGCGACGCATTTGCACCGACTCGAAGGTGATGCCCAGATTCTTTTGAACCGAGGTGGGAATCTGCACCACATTGGAAACCGCATCGGCCACCTGGACCGGCGAATCCCCAGGGCTCAATTGGGGTTGGCTTTCGTGGGATGAATCGCAGCCCATCAGGAAAAGGGCTACCAGCAAGCTGAGTTGGGATTTGGGGGGAATCATTGGTCGGACTCCTGGCTGTGCTCCAGGTGACGGTGGGTTGTGGAACGGGATGCGGCTTCGTTGTCAGGGGCCGCCGGGGCCGCCGGCCCCACAAGATTGAGCACGACGGCACCCGCTAGGGCCTCCTGATAGCGCGCTTCGATGAGATTGATTTTGGTTTCATGGGCTCCGCGCAGGCTTTCCAGGAGCACCAGGCTATCGCCCTCCCCTAGCTCCATGAGCCGCAGGGCTTGGGCCAATTGTCGGTCCACGAGGGGCACCATTTCCGTGGTCAGAATTTCGCGCTGGGCCGCATAGGCTTCACGCCGGATCTCCGCCGACCGCAAGCGACCCGCGAGGAGTTCCCAGCTGGTTTCGTAGGCCACCCGCGCACGCTCGCGCCCGACGCGCGCCTCTTCGATGGCCTTGCGATTGCGATTCCAAAAGCCCAAAGGCACCGAAAAGGACAAACCAAAACGGTCTTGCCCGGCGTCCGATTCGACCTGGGGCCCCAGCCCAAGGTCCGGGTATTGGCGCTTGATTTCCAGCTGCACTTTGAGCTCAGCTTGCCCATAGGCCTGACGCAACCGTGCCAGGGTCACGTTCCGGTCGGTCACTTCCTCCATGGAGGCTTGCAACCCAAACGATCGCTGGGGGAGCTCCGGCTGGAACTCCAAGGGCGCATCGGGCGCGACCCCGAGCAACATTCTAAGATCCTGCTCGGCAAATCGCGCTTCGCCCGCCATTCGGATCATTTCCGCACGCCGCCCCGAATACTCCATCACAAACAGATTCACTTCGGTGGAAGGCAATTCACCCGCATCCCCGAGGATCCCAGCCTGGTCAGAAAAACGCTTCAGCAGTCCCAGATAGCGTTCCAACTCCGCAGCTTTCAATTGAGCTGTTGACCAGGACCACCAGGCCTCCTGAATACGCAATTGAAGGTCCCATTCGGCACCATGAACCTGCTCTTGTACGGCTTCGCGCTCGGAATTTGTCAGCTTGGACTCTGCGGCCAGGGCGCCCGACGTGGGGATCGCAAAACGCAAGGCCTGGCCGACCACCCAACGATCCGGCACATTCTCGTCGATGCGCAACAGGTCCAAGGAATACTCGGGATCCTGCCAGCGGCCGGACCACATGGCGCGCACTTCCGCGAGTTCAGAGTCCATACGCAAGAGTCGCAGTCCGGGGTTGAAGGCCCAGCCCAGGAGCTGCCCCTCCGCCAGCGAAACGCCGTCGGTGTAGTCCCATTCGACCCCTTCCGCCATGGCCTCGTGCCCCCAATGCTGTAGGAACTCCCCGGGCGAAACACGGGTAAAAGCCTGATCGCTCCAGGCCTGGCCATGGGCTAAGGGCTCCAGCGGTTGGGCCTCATAGGATTGGCAGGATGCGAGCCAGCACATGGCCAAGACTCCCCACCCGGGGGACCCCAGCACTCCCCGGCGGGCCCAGCCACGGCGCCATGCACCGCACTTGAAATTTGGGTTGCCAGATGCAGATCGCCCCTGGCTGTTACGCTCGTTTTCGAACACGTAAGTTCTCCTTCGCTGTCACAAACGGGGTCTGCTAGCCGCGCGATCGCAACAACAAACCACAACGGGCCGCGCACAAGCGCATCCCACAAACGTTCAGACAATCACAGGAGGGCCCCTGGGGCCATGACCACGCCGATCGGGCGGCCCATGGGCGGAGTGAAGCTCATACCAGGCCATCCCCACCTCTTGCGGATCCACGCAGGTCCCCACGACCTCGCAAACCTCAATCCCAACGCTCGGGCTGACCTTCTGGCCACCCGATACCCGCTGCGCCAATTTCTCCACCACCCGGGCCAGCTCATCCTCGATCGGATGGGGCTCGTGCTCCGCATCCTCCTGCCCACCTTCCACAATCTCGTCCCCATGGAAGTGATCATGCCCCGCATGGGTCGGACAATTCTCCACCCCCGACTGGGCCAATCCAGCATCCCCAATCTCGTGCTCATGCAGCACGCAGTGCACGGGCGCCCACAACTGTTGCACCATGAAACACAACACCGCCAATGCGCAAAGCAAGCGGTCGGAGTTTCGGGTGGGTCGGGTGGTACGCATTGAAAAATGGGCTCAAAGCCAGTCTACAACCATTCACTACGGCCCCCAAAGGCCCCAGTGAGTCATTCCTCGACCAAATCTTGCCCAAAACTCATGCTTCAGCCTCCGCAACAATTGGAATTGGGCATTCCCAGCGGGATGGAAGAGCCCCAACACATGCCCAGCGTGCCCCTGGGTGTCAGGCCCTAGCAGGGCCCTCAACATCGACGAGAGACACGCCTGCTCTAAGCCGGGGTCACACCAACCGAGATTCCGTGGAATGGCCAACGCTCGAGCAGATCTTGGAGGGCTTTCCAGGTCGTCCCACCCCATTGGTTCGAAAGGGCCCAAGTCTGACCCTGGTGAAACAGCAAGCCCTCAGAATCACAGAACCATCGCTGGTCATCCCAGACCGGGCCACCGCTATCGGCGTCCTCGGACATGCGGAGGGAAAACTCCTCGGCGGTGAGCTCCCCTGCGGCAGACCTCCACAATCGGTTTCCCTTCCACGACAGAACTTCCGCAATCTCTTCGGGCGAAACAGATTTGTCCAACAACGCGCCCACCACCAGATGCATGGCCCTGCGCTTCGGCATTCGCGAATGAATGAGTCCATCCACCGAAACCTCATAGCGCGAAAGGTCTTTCGAAGACTCCCGTGCTTGACGTTCCTTGCGTTCTTTTTCCTTCACCTGCACGAGGTAGTCACCCGCTTCAGGCAATGGAATCACCTGCTGCACATCGACAAGGACCCGTCCTCCATTTTCATAGGGCTTCATTCGCACGCAACGAATGTCCAGGTCCCGTTCATTCAACCACAATACGGAGGTGGTGACCTCCTTCGAGAAATCGCCCGAAACCAATACGATTCGAACGTCTTGACCAAACTGCTCCTCGTCCGGCTCAGGCCAATCTAGGAATTTCAAGATTTCCTGCTCGGGGTCCAGGTCGCAGCCCTTCGCGCACAACCAAACCCGGTGCGCGTCAACCGCTTGTTCAAAGGTCATGCGGGCCACCATCGAAGCATACCGCA
>JARGOW010000053.1:0-848 GCA_029212955.1 Planctomycetota bacterium
GAAGGCAGTACGCCTGCCTATACCTTCCGTGAGGCGCCCACAAATTCGATGGGCGTCATGAGCCTGGAAGCCATGCGTGGCAAGCCGGTGCTCATTGAATTCTGGGGAACAAAATGACCTCCCTGCGTTGGGTCGGCGGTGCCGGCCACTATCAAACTTTCTCGCGAGTATGGTGATGACTTGGGGATCATCCTGGTGGAATCCCAGGGTGCCTCCGCACTGGACGCAGAGAAATTCGCCTGGAACAAAAAGTGGATGGGTACCGACGTCATGTGGACGGGCGAGCGCCCGGTCAACACGGGCGCCAGGGGTATCCCGAACTTCGCCCTGCTCGACAATGAGGGCAAGGTCATCATGATGGGCAACCCGATGGCCCTGCACGGTAAACTGACCGATGCCATCGATGCCGAGATTGAGAAGGCCACGAGCGCCCCCGAAGGGACGCCCAAGTCCTTGAAGAAAGCCTACACGACCTTCGCCAAGGGCAAGTACGCCAAGGCCATCGCGGACATCCGCAAGGTCGCTGCCAAGGGCGGCGACGGTGCCGAGGATGCTGAGGCCCTGGCCCAGAAATTCATAACCCGCATCGAAGCCAAGTTCGCCCGCGTGGACTGGTTGCTGGAGCACGGCTACCTGATCGAAGCCGACGAAATGTTCAGCGGCTTGGTCAAGAGCACCAAGGGCCTGACCGAAGTGGCCGAGAAAACCACTTCGATGCAGGAGACCTTTGGGTCGGACGAAATGAAGGGTGAAATGAAAGCCGCTAAGGCTTTCGCCAAGCTCGAAGAGAAGATTCAAGAGGACGGCCTGGACGCCAAACTCCTGAAGAAACTCGCCAAGTTCGCCGC
>JARGOW010000053.1:858-12153 GCA_029212955.1 Planctomycetota bacterium
GGTAGATTTTTGAAAGGGGCACCCCGCCATCGCGGGGTGCCCCTTTTCCGATTCAATGGATTCCGATCTATCCGGCGGATGTGGCCCTGGTATCGATCCCACTGGATCTTCGCGGGCGTGGCCTGCAAGGATCCGATCCCATCCGGGTCGATGACCCTGAAATCACCCGGTCCGTCATTGGCGCACGAGTGATGGGGCGGTTGGCCAAAGCCTGCCCAGAGGAGCTCTACCGTATCCGTCGAAAAGCCCTTCCAAACCGGCTTTCCGAGACGATGGCATCACTTTACCTGCAAGCGCGGATGCTCGGTATCCCAGTCCAATACGGTGCCGCTCAGGGTCGTGGCTCCCTTGGGGGCGGGTTTACTGAGCTCGATTCGATCTCCATCCTTTGTCAGTTGGAGATAGGACACATCCGATTCGCAGGTGTCGCAGCGGTCCATCACAACGGTTCCGCGGGCCGTGAGATCGATTCCGATCATGGCGTACTGCGCGTCCTTGGCGGCTGAATCGATCTCGCCGAAGTCCAACTTGCGCGGCTTTTCAAATCCCACGAAGCAAGTGCTTTTCCGGGTGTCAATATCCACTGCGTCGACGCCAGCCTGGCGTCTCAAGGCCTTCTCCAATCCAAAGGCCTTGTCGTTTCATATTCATGTGTTGAAGAACAACTGCAAGGTCGCGAACGGGTTGTCGAGCTCGGCCACGGTTCGGCCCAGCACGCTTCCCGTCATCTTGCATGCGCTCGATCCAAGCAGGACCGCCGCCATGAGGAATATGATTTTTTTCATTAGAAACGCCACCCTAACGAAAGCTGGAGTCGATTGTCGAGGCCTAGCTGCTGCCCGTTGAAGTCCTCATGCAAGGGAAGGTCTACGGAGATGCCCAGGTCCAAATCAGGACGGGGGTGCCACCCCATGGCGAGCTTCAACAGCAATTCATCCCCACCCGAGTTGCCCACGTTGATGTTGTGGTCCTCAGCATGCCAGGACTTGGAGTACTTGAGACCCACCGTGGCGCTGGCGCTGGGGCCGGGATAGGTCTCATGCAAGAACCGATACTTTCCGGAGAGGGCCAGGGTCAGCTTGTCGCTCTCCTCAAAACTCTGGGAACCCTCCCCGTTTTCTTTGAACAGGGCCACAAAGTCGAATCGCCAAAGGTCCAAATCCAGGGTCGAGGCCAACCCCAAGAACGGATCCCAAGAGCCGGACCCGGCCTGAAGGGAGGTGGGCAGCCTCACGCCCCCATCCTTGGCCCCGGTTTCACCTGTGGGTGTCTCCACGCCAAAGATCCAAGCGGAATGCCAGGCGCTACGGACCCAATTCTTCACATGGAATTGGTTCTTGATGATCAAGGACAGGTCGCCCACGCCCGAATTCGACAGGTCTCCGCCCGTGGACTCCAGGCTACGTTCGACCAGGGGCAACAGGGCAGAAAAGCTCCATCCCCGGGCGAATCCGTGGTTCAGTCCCACCACTGTGCGGCGGTCCTCGTAGCGGCGATCCAGGGGGTCGGTGATCTCGGAGGACCCTTCCACGAGCCCTTCCTTGACCTTCTGGATCTCTGTCACCGAAACCCGGGTACCCCTGGCGAAGATCGTCTCGCCAGCAAAAATCTCGATGCCACCGTCCTGGGCCAGGGCCGGAGCGCCCAGGGCCACGACCATCGCTGCATATTTGAGGAATCCCATGGCGCCCATTCTACGGGAGCCCCCAAATCATGGGCTGGGGAACTTTTTTGAATTCCCTGTCCGATGGCGGCACCCGACCGCATTTGGGGGTGTTCCGCGCGACCGAGGTCCCGCAACCCCAACCCCCAACAGCCATGTCCACCCTCCGCATTCCTGCCCTTGCAGCCCTCCTGGTCGCCGCAGCCTCCACCGCCAGCGCCCAGCGCACCATGTTCTCCATCGACTGGCACAGCCAGACCGTCGGCCTTTCCGATCCCTCCGGCACCCCGATCACCGCCGGAGACATCCTGACGCCCACCGCGGGCCTGCCCATGCTCGGCCCCCTGGCCACCCCCTCCATCGCACTGCCCCACGGCGCCCCCGGCCTGGGCCTGCTCCCCGGCTGCATTGGTGTACCCGGTGGAAGCATGTGCTACGTGGAGGTCGACGCGCTTTCCTTTGGCGTGGACAAGTATTTCACCGGTGGCCCCCAGGCCGCGGGGCAACTGCACTTCTCCGTGGATCGATTCGCCAATGGCATGGTCGGCGCGCCCCTGCCCCCCAATGTGAATTCCGAGGGCCCTGTCTTCGATCAGGCCGGTGATGTATTTACCAACCCGGTCATGATGCCGCCCGGCCCCCTCGCCCCCGGCGCGCCCTTCGGCCACCGTGGAATCTTCGATGAGGATGGCCTCTTCTCCGGTTCCGGATTCACATACCCGGGCCTAGGTTTGTTGGCCACGATCAGCGCCACGACCCTTCCCGACAATTTGGACGCGGTGGACACCATCGACAGCAGCGTGGGCGCCATGCCCGGCACTGTGTACTTCAGCATGGATGACCAGGGTTTTGACCCCATGTCTGGCGCCCCCCATTCCGCCTCCGCCAACACCCACGGATTCGCTGGCGCCGATGTGCTTAGCACCGTGATCGGGTCGGGCGTTCCCACCCTGTACGCCCCGGCTGGCGCACTGGGATTGAACATCGCCTTCGGCTTCAACCCCGATGACCTGGATGCACTGATCCTGCGCGAGAACGGGGACGGGATCTATCAACCCTCCCTGCAGCCCATGGACTGGCTCTCCGGGACCACGGACATGCTTCTGTTTTCCGTGCGCCGCGGATCCCCGGTGATCGGCATGCCCGACAGCATCTTTGGCATTCCGATCGAAGAGGGTGATGTGTTGACCACGCCCCTGCCCACCGGCTTTGGTGGTGTCTCCCCCTTCCCCGGCATCTTCATCGCAGCCGAACGCATGGGATTGGGCACGATCCGCTCCGGCACCGTGGTGGGAAGTAACTTCGCCGACGACGTGAACGCGCTGGATTCCGTACTCGACCTGATTCTGGATTGCGACGGGGACGGCATCGAAGATGTGGTCGCCATCGCCCAGGGCCTGGTTCCCGACGGCAACATGAACGGCATCCCGGACGGTTGCGAAATCTCCACCGTCTGCACCCCCCTGCCCAACTCCACCGGCGTCCCGACCCTGTTGACGGGAACCATGGGAAGCGGCGTGGGCTCTGGCCTGCACCTGGAAGCGACCATGGGTCCGCCGACCCAGTTCGGCTTCTTCCTGGTCGGTACGGGCCTGGATTCCCCGGGCCTCTTCATCGGAAGCGGCGTGCTTTGCCTCTCCGTGACCAGCCCTAACCTGATCTCCCGCTACACCGGACCGGCCGCCAACCAGATTTCCATCGGCATCTTCGACGCCTTCGGAGTCCTGCAAAACGTGTCGGGAACGGCCACCTCCTCCGGCGGCAGCGGATTCGATGTGCCCACGGCCATTCCGGTCCCCATCGGCGGCACCATCGCCGCCGGTGACACCTACCACTTCCAACTGTGGCACCGGGATATCCCCACGACTTCGAACTTCTCCAACGCCATCACGGTGACGTTCTAAGTCCAACCATAAGCAAGCCCTGATACTTGCGCCGCCCGGCGGGGATGAGAGCCCCCGCCGGGCGGCATTCTGTCTGGGCCGCAGGTTCGCGCGCCGTGGTTCAAGGACCGCGGCGCGCTTGTGTCCATTGGGAGAGGAGTTCCGCGCCCATATGCGGTCCTGGCGCCCCGGAGCCGGGTGTTGGCCCCCATCCCGCCTTGTTCGAAACTTTCTTGATCTTCCTGTCCGATGCATTGGGGATCTGCCATTTGGAAGTGTCCCGCGTGGCTCTCGCTGCGCTCCTTCCAACCAACGTACAGCCATGTTGAACCAACTTCGCCTCCCCGGCATCGCAGCCCTCCTCGTAGCCGCCGGCTCCACCGCCAGCGCCCAGAGTCACACCTATTTCTCCGCCGATTGGCTTAGCCCCACCGTTGGCATGCCCGCCTCCGGATCCGGCACCGCGATCACGGCCGGTGACCTAATGACTCCGGCTTCCGGCATTCCCATGCTCGGCCCCCTGGCCACTCCTGCCATCGGACTGACCCACGCCGCCCCCGGTTTGGGTTTGCTGCCCGGCTGCATCGGAGTCCCCGGCGGCACGCCTTGCCGCGTGGAAGTCGACGCGGTTTCGTTTGGTATGGACAAGTACTTCGCGCCGGGTCCCCAAGCAGCGGGTCAACTGCACTTCTCCGTGGATCTCTATGCCCGCGGAGCTTTTGGCGCACCCGTGCCCCCGAACGTGACCACCGAAGGTCCCGCGCTCGACGGTGGCGGCGACGTGTTCCTCAACCCTCGCTCCATTCCCGCCGGCCCCATTGGTCCCGGTGCACCTTTCGGCAACCGCGGTATCTTCGATGAGGACGGCATGCCCTCCACCAGTGGTTACACCTAGCCGGGCTTGGGCCTGTTGTCGATTTTTGGCACCCCGGCCTTGCCCGACAATCTGGACGCCCTCGACACCTTGGATTCTAGCATCACGAGTATGCCGACCGAGGTCTACTTCAGCATGGACGACCAGGGCATCGATCCGCTCACTGGTGTGTCGCACAGCGCATCTGCCAACTCCCATGGCTTTGCCGGCGCCGACGTGCTGAAGACCGTCATCGGTTCGGGTTTCCCAACGCTCTATGCACCCGCCGCTTCGCTGGGACTGGGTATCTCCTTCGGAATGAACCCCGACGACCTGGACGCCTTGATTCTGCGTGAAAACGGGGACGGCATCTTCCAGCCCTCCCAACAGCCCATGGATTGGATGGGCGGAAGCACCGACATGTTGCTCTTCTCCGTGCGTCGCGGCTCCGCCGTGATCGGCATGGTATCCCGATCGAAGAAGGCGACATCTTGACCACGCCGCTGGCTACCGCCTTTGGCGGAGTCTCCCCCTTCCCCGGTATCTTTTATGCCGCCGAGCGCCTCGGCCTGGGAACGATTCGCTCCGGCACCGCCATGGGCAGCAACTATGGTGACGACTTGAACGCCCTGGACTCGGTCCAAGATCTAATCAACGACTGTGACGGGGACGGCGTAGAGGATGTGGTAGCCATCGCTGGGGGCCTGGTGCCCGACGCCAACTTGGACGGAGTCCCCGACGGATGCGTCATGACGACGCCCTGCACTCCCCTACCCAACTCCACGGGAGTTCCGACCCTGCTGACAGGAGCCATGGGAAGCGGCGTGGGCTCTGACCTGCACCTGGAAGCTTCACAAGGCCCCCCCGGTGAGTTCGGATTCTTCCTGGTCGGCACCGGCCTGGACACCCCTGGCTTGTTCATCGGAAGCGGCGTGCTCTGCCTATCCGTGACCGGCACCAATTTGATCTCCCGCTACACCGGCCCCGCGGCCAACCAGATCTCTATCGGCATCTTCGACGGCGGCGGAGTGTTCCAAAACATCTCCGGCACGGCCACCTCCTCCGGCGGCTCCGGTTTCGACGTGCCCACAGCCCTCCCGGTCCCCATCGGCGGAACCATCGGCTCCGGCGACACCTACCACTTCCAACTGTGGCACCGGGACGTCCCCTCCACCTCGAACTTCTCGAACCCGCTGACGGTCACGTTCTAGAGCGGACAGGGTGAAGATATAAAGGCCGCCCGGCCGGGATCACCTCCCGGTCGGGCGGCCCTTGTGTGCCAGAAAGGTACCCCTGGAAAACGGGGGTACTTTGGAAGGCCCACCCGATCGATGGAATTGCTAAACTGCGTCCTTCAAGCTCCTGCCAATAGCTCCAACCCCTCGGGGAACATGAAACTCTCTCTTTTCATGCTGGGTGCCATCGCACTTGGCCTGTCCGCCACGGCTAGTGGCCAAACCTTCGGCCCGGACTTCGTTTCCGATTACACTTTCACCGATCTTGGAACTCCCGGTTCCGTACCTGGCAACCTGGGTGGCATCAACTTCAAGCCGGGTGATACTGAAACGCTGCTGATCGGTGGCAACGCCAACAACGGTTCGGGCATGATCTACGAAGTCCCGATCACCCGCGATGCTTCTGGCCACATCTCCGCCTTCGGTGGTCCTGGCGTCGCGACCTATACCGCGCCCTACAACGATGGAGGCCTTTGCTTCTCCTCCGATGGCGTCATGTTCGTCACCACGTTCTCGAACAACCACTTGCTGCAATTTTTGCCGGGTTCGACGACACCCGATAGCGATATCGACTTGACTCCCCTTGGCATCAACAGCAGCGTGGGAACGTGCCAATTCGTTCCTGCTGGGTTCCCCGGGGCAGGTTCGTTCAAGATCGGGTCCTATAGTTCCAGCGAGTGGTACGACGTGGACCTCACCCTCAATCTGCTGGGCACCTACGACATCACGGGTGTCACCCAGACCGTCAACACGGGCGGTGGTACGGAAGGCCTTGTTTACATTGCGGGCGGCAACCCCGGATTCACATCCAACGCTGCGCTCATCTCCGAGTATGGCGCGAACCGGGTCAGCACCTACGACATCGACGCCAATGGCAACCCGGTCGTCGCCACCCGTCGAGCATTCATGAACGGTTTGAGCGGTGCGGAAGGTGCTGTCATCGATCCGATCACTGGCGACTTCCTATTCAGCACGTTTGGAGGTGGAAACCGCGTGCTCGTGGTCCGCGGTTTCGATGCACCGTCGATTTACTGCACGGGCAAGACCAACTCCCAGGGTTGCGTCCCGACCATCGAGTATGCGGGCACTCCGACCATGACGGGAGCCGACGACTTCGTGCTCACCGGTACGGACATGCTCAACAACTCCTTTGGCATTTTGCTTTGGAGCACCACCCCGGGCACACTGCAGCTCGGCGGCGGCACCATTTGCTTGAGCGGGCACGTGTTCCGTCATCCGGTTCAATTCTCGGGCGGCAACGGAAGCATGCAGGGCAGTGATTGCTCGGGCACCTATTCGGACCACCTGGACCAGGCCTGGTTCAGTGCAAACATGCTGTCGGCAGGCACCTCGGTGTACGTGCAATACATCGCACGCGACAACAACTTTACGGAGCCCAACAACTACTCCTTCTCGGACGGTTTGCGCTTCACCATCGGCCAGTAGGGCCCTCGCTTTTGCATTCGCACCCCGGCGGGTATTCCTGCCGGGGTGTTTTTGTGGGTCATCGCAGTTGCGCGATCAGGTCGGGCAGGGGGCTGGCCTTCGAGGTGTCCCAATCCACCACGGATTCCTGGGCGGCGAAGGGCTCCAGGGATTGGAGTTGGGCGTGGAGGACGGAGGCCGTGGCATCGGAGATGTTGTCCTTGTCGCTGGCCCGGTCCTTCAAGCGTTGCTCCAAGATCTCCGGGGGGGCGAAGGTGTGTACGATGGTCAAGGGCACGTCCATTTGACCGGCGAGCCAGGCGAAGGGTTCGCGCTGCTCCGCCTTCAAGAAGGTGGCGTCCACGATGACCGGATAGTCGGCGCGCAGAATGCGCTCGCAGAGTTCGAGCAGGCGCTGGTAGGTGGCCAGTGTGGCTTTGGTGTCGTAGGGGTCGGCCTGGTTCGGGAACAGGCGTTTGCGTTCCCGGTCCGAGCGCACGCGAATGGCTCCCAGTCTTTCGAGCAGTTCCTGGCTGACCCAGGACTTGCCGCTGGCGGAGACGCCGTGCATGAGGATCAATCGACGGCGTCCGGGTTCCATGTAGCGGGTGGCCAGGTCCAGGTAGGCGTCGTATTCCTTCAGGCATCCCTTGCGGTCGACCTGGGCCTGCCCCAAACGGATGGCGCAAACCTTGGCGCGCACCATGGCGCGGTACACCTGATAGAAACGCACGAGAGAGAGGCCCGCATGGTCACCGGTGAGTTCCAGGTAGCGGTCCAGGACCCGGTTGGAAAGCTGGGAAGCCCCGCGTTCGTCCAGGTCCATGGTGAGGAAGGCCAGGTCACACAGCACATCGGACCAACGCAGCTCGGCGCTGAACTCGATGCAATCGAAGGGGGTGACCCGGCCTTCGACCAGTGCGATGTTGCCCAGGTGCAGGTCCCCATGGCATTCGCGCACAAATCCGTCAGCCTGGCGCTGGGTTAGCATGGGTGCATAAGCTTCGAAGCAGCGCTCGGTCCATGCCGCCAATTGGGCCAGGGCTCCTTTGCTTTCCGGGCGCTGCTCGCGCTTGAGCAGCTCGAGGAAGTTCTCGCGCATGGGCGTGATCACCCGGGTGCCAGCGTCGCCCAGTTGGGTCCCGTCGGCCCTGCTGATGCTGCCATGGAACTCCGCGATGCGGTCGGCCAATTCGTCGGCGTGGTGGGCCTTCAGCTCCCCGCGGGTCAGCATGTGGTCCAGGCGATCGACCTCGTCGAAGCGCCGCATTTCCACAGCATGGTCCAGGAGCGGGCCGGTTCCTCCGATCCGGGGGGCGTCGAGCTCGCCTCGGATTTCCACCACTCCCAGGTACAGTCCCGGGGCGGTCCGCCGGTTCAGGCGCACCTCGTCTTCGCAGGCCACGCGGCGTTTTTCCAGGGTGCTGAAATCCAGGAATCCCAAGTCCAGGGGCTTCTTGAGTTTGTACGCCCGGTCAGCCGTCAGGAGTAGGGTTGAGATATGGGTCTCGATGCGCTCCGCCCCTCCGAGCCAGGACGCCAGATTCTCCACCATTGCTGCGTGTACTTCCGAACTTGCCACGCCCCCATCCTAACCAGAGCCCCCCTTCCAAACCTCGCCCAGGGTCCCCAACTTGACATCCTTCCATTGCCCAAAACCATCCGTGCAAAATTCCCTACCCTACAGGGCCCCCTCACCGCCCAACCGAGACCGCCATGAAATCGCCAACCGCCATCCAGGATCTGACCGACGCCCTCGCCAAAACCCAAGGCCAACTGGCCGCGGTGGATCTGGAACTGCAACGGGCCCACCGCCTGCTGGACGATTGGGGCCTGCCCCGGGAGCTGCCGGACCCGGACACCGGGCACGTGGAAGAACTCTCCCTTACCGGGCGCCTGGAATTGATCCCGGAAGACGAGGAGGAGTGAGCCGCCGCCTACTCGGGCGGTACCTGCATCGGATAGTCGTTCCACCATTCCGAGGAAAGAAGCAAGCGAATGCGATCTTCGGCATGCTCCTCACCTTCAGCCTCGGGATCGTGAATCGGCACCCGGAGCCACGCTGCCAAGGTGCGATCGAACTCCATGAAGAAAGACTGGATCCCAGCGTCCCCTTCCAAAGGGTACACCTGGAAGCAGTGCAGTTTCTCATCCTCTGCCATGACGAGGACCTGCCGGGCTAAAATCACCCCCCTACGATCCCGGCAATAGGCCACGTGTTTGTTGCCGTCCATCATGATGGCGGCCGCGGAATGGGCAAAGCCGCCGCCCAAGCCCAAACAGGAACCCACGTAGGTTCCAGCGCGAAGGACTTCGAGCGGATCCTGCTCCAATTCTATCGTCAACCAGCCGAGCTCCTTCGTTTCCTTGGACAGCTCAAAGCCACTGGTCCAGACTGAGCCCTTGAGTCGTGCATGTTCCTCCAACCACTCCCGATTGATCGGGTGATTCCGAATGTAGTCCCGTTCGCCTGCGAAGTGATGGCGGAGGACTCGGCGAAGCATCCTGCGGTTGTCCTCCGCTGCGAATATCATGCGCAATGCATGGTTTTCCTTGGTTTCCATCGCATTGGCATCGGCCCCGATTCGCTCAGCCAGAAGTGTCGGAACTTTGTGTGCCAGGGTCCCCAGTAGCACATCAGGCCATGCATCGCGAATCTTGGAGCCCACACGCTTTACCTGGTTCTCGGTCAATCGGGTCGATCCGTCCAGGTGTTGCCGGAAGTTGCGACTGACCAAGGTTTGGGCGGAGGGCCCCCCATGGGCCTGGATCAGGTGGGCCAGTTCTTCCGCCGGGCAATCCGCGGGATCGACTTGATAGAGCTTGGTGTCCAGCCATTCCCGAACCGACCGGAGTGCGTCGCTGCGATTCAAACTTCCCAGGACCCGCGCCGTGGAAGCCAGGGCCCCCGTGCCCGAGGCCAGGCCGGCCACAACCAGGTCCGGGGAGACCTCCACCAGCACACGCAGCCCATATCCAAGCAGACTATCATCGTTGTCGCGCCGCGCACTCTTTTCCAGATGCACAAAGGCTCGTTCCGGAGCCGCCAAGACGGCGGGGAAGTGTTCCACCGGAAGGTGCACCAAGCGACACATGGAATAGGAACCCCGCGCATCCTGGACGAATGGCCCGGCGCAGATCCTGCGGATCCAAGGACCCCATTCTCGAAGACCATTGACCACTTCTTTTGGATCTTTCCACTCCTCGAGCATCTCCAGTAGATAGCCGTGAAGCTTCAAACGGTACTCCGGCGGCGACTCCACGATCCATTGGATCCAGTCGGGGGCGACGCCCTTCAGGTAACCCCAGAATTCAATGGTGGTGTCCCAGTCGTGGCCGGTGTGGTACAGCAGCGTGAATAGGCAAAGAAACTTGTACGCCACATCGGGACCCATTTCCTTAAGGGGCGCTTCCTCCAACACTTCCATGAAACCCTCGAAATCGCCGCAGGCCTCGAGGAGTGATCTGCAAAATCCTGTTCCGCCCCATGAGTCCTCCCCGCCCTGTAAATCCTCCATGGCTCTGCGGACAACCCCCGCAGCTCCCAACACGGGAACCACCTCGCCCAGGTTCCCCTCGGGCCAGTAGTCATTGAGAAGTTCGAACTGGGCAAGGACCTCCCATGCGATGGCCTCATCGTTCCACTCGGTCAGTATGTGATGGGCACGGTTCCGGAAATTGTCGTCCGTGCAAAGCTCGTCGAGCCGTATGAGTAACGAGGGTAGGTCGCCTTCCGAATCGAGCGGGACAGTCAGCTCCAGCAGCAACTCGGCGAATGCCGTTCGCCTCTTGGGCGACAGGCTCACCATGGCCTCCACCCACAGGGGTGATCGGGTAAGCCCCGGCCCGTGGAAGATACTGGCCACAACTCGCTTGAGTTCAGGCTCATCTGCGAGCTCCAAGTTCCAATAGGCCGGGATCATACGGGCCATGCGGTCCCACGAAAAATGGTCCGCAACCCACGTGAAATGCCGCTGAAAGTCTTCGGGCATTTGAGCGGCAGCAGCCCTGTTCTCCGGTGTCCACTCCCCCCCGTACTCGGGCTGACCGTACTCCGCCAAGGCTTGCAAAACCCCGGCTTCGTGTGCACCGCCATCCAAGAAGGGCAAGACGTCAAACGTCTTCGGACCCGCCGGTTTCGGGGGCTGGGCTTTCGTGCCTTTAAACCCACGCGGGTGACGGGCCGAGCGCATGGGTTCCTTGGGCGCCGGTTTCAGGAGGGGCCAGGCTAGACCC
>JARGOW010000054.1:0-4924 GCA_029212955.1 Planctomycetota bacterium
TTGGCTCCTTGAATTTTCTCCCCGGCCGGCAGATTCACGAAGCGCTCCACGAAGCGGTGGTCGAGCAAGGGCACACGCACTTCCAAAGAATTCGCCATGGAAGCGCGGTCGACCTTGGTCAGCATCTTGTCGGGTAGATTCGTGTGAATGTCCCCGTATTGGGCTCGATACAGGGGGCAGTCCACATTGGGCCTGCGATAGAGTTCCTCGAAAGCATCGAATGGATCGTAGGCTCCCAGGTGCTGCACCACGTCCGGGGACAGGACCTCGATCACCTGCTCCCGCGTCATGGGGCTCACACTGCGCCAGTAGGCCAGGGCCGGATCGGCCCCCACATTGCTGAGGAAGGTCTTGGCGCGCAAGATCCGAGGAGCCCAATCCATCTTGGGATACATCGAACCGGCGGCTGCCATCAATGCCCTACCCGGCCCCCCAATCTTCGATCGCAAACGGTTCTCGGCCAAGTCGTGAACGTAGCGCCGATACCCCGCGAAGGTTTCATCGCCCCCATCCCCTGAAAGAACCACGGTCATGTGCCGCCGCGCCATTTCAGAAACCAGGAATGTGGGAACCGTCGAAGTATCCGCCATGGGCTCGTCGTAGAACCACGGCAAGGTTTCGATGGCCAGCTTGGGATCGGGGTGCAAGGTCTCGATGTGGTGCGTGGCGCCCAATCGCCCGGCGGTGATCTTGGCCAAATCCACCTCGTCGTGGGTCTTTTCCTCGAAGCCCACCGTGCAAACGATCGGGGCCTTCTGCTGGGACCTCGCCATGGAATCCACCACCGCATTGCTGTCGATACCGCCGGAGAGGAATGCGCCCAGGGGCACTTCCGCCACCAACCGGTCCTCCACCACCTTGTCCATCCACTCCAAGACCTCGTCGGAATCGGCGGGGCCGCGCAGGTCGTCCAGGGGTACATCCCAATAGCGGCGAGTGCTCACTCCACGCTCCGGGCTCCACTGTAGGGTGTGCCCGGGAAGCAATCGGTGCATTCCGGCAAACGCCGCGTTTGCTCCGGTGTGATAGCCCTGGACCAGGTAATCCATGAGGCCTTCGGGGCGCATTTCCCGTTGGAACTGACCGCTCTCCAGCAAGGCTTTGGCTTCGCTTCCAAAGTACAAACCATTGCCTGCTTCGCCCCAATACAAGGGCTTGATGCCAAGGCGATCGCGCCCAAGCGTCAACTTAGGATTTTTCGGCTGGCGCAAATCGATCACCGCAAAAGCAAACATCCCGATCAGATCATCGACCAGGCGCTCGCCCTTTTCCATGTACAGGTGCAGGATGGTTTCGATGTCCGACCCACTATGGAAGCGCGCTCCCCGCCCGATCAACCCTTCGCGGAGCTCCTGAAAATTGTAGATTTCGCCGTTGCCGACAACCGCCACGGGCTCGGTCGCGTGCTGGATCGGCTGGTGCCCACCCGTCACGTCAATGATGGAGAGTCGCCGGAATCCCAGGGCCATGGGTCCCAGCTCCACAAAGCCCTCATCATCCGGCCCCCGGTGTTCCAGGGTGCGCGTCATGCGTGTCAACAGCTCCATGTCCGGCCGGGCGCCAGGGTTATGGAGAGCAAAACCGGTAAAGCCACACATAGGAATCTTGGGTTGGGTTGGGACTGTTCGGGCGATCAGCGACTTTCCAGGGCCACGCGGCGGAACCGGGGGGCTTGCTGGGCTGCGACCGGGGACTCGAGCCAATCGTCCGAGCCATCTCCACCCCCACCCGGGAGCTTCGAACTGGCTTGGTCTTCATCCATTTGTCGGCGCGCCACGATCCCAAACACAACGACCACCGCGAAAAGGTGGTATACCAGGTCGAAAGCCGCGCGATTCAGGAAAATACTTCCGAGCATGAAGGTCGCTAAAGACACCTCAAACATCGAACAGTAGGACAGAATCCAACTGTCCACGTAGAGTTTCTTGGCTCTCCAACGGACCCTCCACACATCCCAGAAGGTGGCGGCCATCAGCGCCAGGTAGATGAGGAAGGCTGGAGTGCCACTCTCCGCCCAGATTTGTAGGTAGCTGTTGTGGGCCACCAGCGCGGAATGTCCGCTCTGCTGGCCCAGGGTCGGATTGGGTTCGAACTCCAAGTGGTTCATGGCGAAGCGGTTGAATCCGACTCCGAACATGGGGTGGGCATCGATCATTCGGAACGCCACTTTCCAGGCTCGAATCCGGCCCATGGCCGAACCGTCCTCCTCATAGGTCTGAATGGTTCCCAGCCGCTCCTTGTACTCCTCGGGAGCCATGGCCACCACGACCACCACGGCAAAAAGACCCAGGATGATGCCGATCAACCGGTTCCTGGACCGCCACACCATCAGGGCCCCCATGAATGCCAGGGAAAGGGTACCACCCCGGGAACGCGTGGAAATCACCGTCAGGGCGCATAGGGGCACCATGATTTTCAGAATGCGCACCAGAACCGGATTGGTTTCGGATTGGGCCAGGTAGTAAATCCAAGGAATGATCATCGCCACGGCAAGGGCGAAGTCGTTGTTGTCCTTGATCATTCCTCCCGGGCCATGGGAGATGTACAGGTTGCCCATCTTCACGGCTGCCATCAGCCCGTTCTTCGCTCCGTGGAATCCGAGCCCCATGGCGATGACCCAAATCAGAATTCGCAGGTGACTCTTGGTTCGTACCACCGCGGTGGTGAACACCGCAATCCCCACGATTTTCACGTATTCCTGGTAGGCCGCCAGATCCACCTTGGCTGGTCCCTGGGCAAAGAACAACCCTACCCCCACATGCAAAACCATCAGCCCTAGGAGGGCCGTCCGCACATTGAGCACGGGCAACTTGCGATTGGGATCGGCCATGTAGCCCGCCACGGAGATCACCGCGAGATACATGGACCAGCGTTGGCCTTGAGCGAACCCCCAAGCCAAATCCTGCAAGCGCATGTACGCCAACAGAGAAAACATCAGAATGCCCAAGAAGGGCTTCCTGAAGCTGAAGGGCATCGACCCCAGGATAAAAAGGGCTACAACTAGGTCGCGCATCGAAGTCCTTCCTCAGTGCCAGTGACCGGTTTCCCGATCAGCCAAGCACCTCCCGAAGGCGATCGATTGACTCCACCACCGAGGCTTTGAGCAGGTGGGGATGCAGGGCCCAGGCCCAAAGGGTGAAACCCACAACGCCCATGGACAGCAGCATGCACAGGCTCACGACGAGTTTCTGGACGCGCTTCACGTGTCGCTGGCGGCGGGTCTCAATGCGATTGATGGCACCCAACACCGGGATCTCCATGGAACGCGCTATGTCGTTTATGCTGCGGAAGCAGTTCTTGGAGAATTCAAGCGCAACAGCCAAACCGAGCCCCACACCCAATCCGAGGACGATCGAGAAGGTTGAAATCAACCACGCATTGGGCTCTTCCGGTTCATCCGACGCGGTGACCTTTTCCAGGTCATCGAAGGGGTAACCCAGCGGGCCCGATTGGATGGCCAGCTTGTTACGCACCTTGAGCAGGTTCTGCGAAACCGTTTTCAAACCAGCCTCGACCTTGCTCATCTCGAATTCTTTTTGGCCGATCTGGCTGTATACCTTCTGGAGGCTACTGGCCATTTTCTCAGCCTCGACGAGCTTGCTGTCCGTGGTTGTGATGGCCCCCGCGAGTCGGCGGAGCTTTTCCTCACCGAGGGCGATGATGTCCTGGGCGGCCTGTTTATTGGCATTGGGTTGAACGTATTCGAAATTATCCCTTTCGGGCGCAACCCCCATGGCCTGCTCAATCTTGGCCCGCAGTTTGGCAATCTTGCTTTGGGCTCGCTTGTAAGCACTGTGGCTGGGTCCCCAACCACCTTCCGCCAGGCGATTCTGCTCATCCTCCAATTGCTTGTGCAGTCGTTCCAACTGCCTCTCGCCAGTGTCCCCACCGCCGCTTCCGGGCCGAGGAACCATGTCCGGCATGCGCCTCTCCTGGGCCCGCATGCGGTCGAGCTCTTCGGCCCATTCTTCATGCTCCACGCGGGCTTCATTGAGGCGACGTTGTAGGCGGCGCACTTCTTCGAAGGCGGGAATGCTCTGGGGCATGTCGTTGCCCGAGCGATTGTTGGTCTTGGGCGGGATGCGGTTGTCCCGGCGTAGGCGCAGCAGGGTGGCCATATGCTCTTCCCGCTCCTTTTCCAGATCGGCCTGCTCCGCGATGAGCTGATCGCTTTCATCGGTCAGGCTCCGCTTGGCTTTGTCGAGGACTTCGTGCTGCCATTGGCGCACCAGCTCGAACAGGAACTGCTCGGCCAAATCCACGCGCGTGTGCGAAAACTTGATCTTGACCAGCTGCTGCTGAACGTTGCTCTCCATGACAGGCACGTTCACCGTGATGTTCTTGATGATCGAAGCACGGTACGCGGCGGCCTCCACCTCGGTGGGCAGCTCCTCGTATTCCAACCACTTCAGCTTGTCCAAAACCGACCGAACCCTCTGGGGTGCTTTCAGCTTGTGCGGCGCAACGCGCCCCTCGGCCGTGTTGGAAATCGAACCGCGCACCGCCGTGGTGGGACGGTCGAAGACCATGACCTGGGCCGTGGCCACGTACTTCTTAGGAACCACGATGGCATAGCTCACGCCCAGAATCGCGATGATTCCAGCCGGGATCAGGATCCACCAAAGCCGTCGCTTGAGCACCCGAAGGAGCTCTTCGACCTGACTTGTGTTTTCGACTTCTACGGCCATGGATTTCTGGTGGTTGGTGCGTTTGGGTCTCGCGCTAGAAGAACAGGTTGTTGCGCCGACCGTTGGTGTTCCGCGTATTGAAGAACGCTCCACCCAAACCACGGATCACTTGCTTCACGGGGAAGAGCAGATCATCGAGGAAGTAGGCGAATTGGGCCAGCATGGTGGGCGGCACGTAGATGATGTCGTTCTCGCGAATCGACACGTTGTAGGTGGAGTCACCGCGCAACATGTCG
>JARGOW010000054.1:4944-7943 GCA_029212955.1 Planctomycetota bacterium
ATGATCAGGGGGTCCACCGGGTCCATACGGATCAAGCGCACGCGACCCAGGTTGGCTGAGTTCTTCTTCGGCCGGGATTTGAGGATCGCGTCAAAAACATTGAGTTCTCCACTCAAGGACTTGGCGCCTTCGCCCCCCACTTCGCCCATGATGAAATACTGCTTGGGTCGGGCACTGATGATCACGGAGATGTCCGCGCTGTCGGTGTAGTACAGGGACACGCGTTCCGAAAGGAAGGCCTCGATCTCACTGCGGGTGAGGCCCGCCACGTGAACCGTGCCGATCTCCTGCACATTGATGGTTCCATCGGGCTGCACCCGCTGGTTGCCTCGGATCTCCCCCGGGTGGTTCTTGTCCTGGTACTTGATCGAGTCTCCGATCGTCGCGTAGCTCTCTTCGAGGAAGTTGCCCGCATAGGCCTTGCCGTACCCGTAGGTATTCAAGTGCTGAAGAATTCGCTTATCCGGCGAAACCGTGGCGGAGCATGCGCTCAGTACGAGCGTCAATAGCCCAAGCCAAAGGATGGATCCGCTGGGTGAAAACGAAGGGCGGTGGGCGGACGGGATGTTTTGGATCGACATGCAGATTCCTAAGGACTCATGGCCCCCCTCCTTACGTACCCTATTTCCGCCAGACGGGGCTGGTGGATCAGGGCACGTGCGGCGAACGGCACATGCAACAGGCTTTCATCGACAAGAGGCCGCCAGAGGTTGACGGAATTGGCGGCCTCGCGAACCGCCTATGCTACACGCTAGGAGCATCCGAGCCATACTGCCCGGCATAGTACTCTCGGTAAGCACCCGACCTAACCCGCTGAAGCCACTCATCTTGGGAGAGATACCATTCTATGGTCTCAGGCAAGGCTTGCTCAAAGGTATAGCGAGGGGTCCAGCCCAACTCCCGCTCGATTTTCCCAGCATCGATCGCATAGCGGCGATCGTGGCCCGGACGGTCCTTCACATAGGTGATAAGGGACTCGGGCTTGCCCAGATGTTCGAGAATGCGCTTCACGATCTCGATGTTGGGATATTCGTTGTGGCCACCGATGTTGTAGACATCGCCAGGCTTGCCCCCCTCCAGCACGCAGAGGATGGCCTCGCAGTGGTCCTGGACGTACAACCAGTCCCGAATCTGCATGCCGTCGCCATAAACCGGCAGGGGTTTGTCCTCCCGGGCGTTGGCGATGATCAGCGGGATCAGCTTCTCAGGGAACTGATAAGGCCCATAGTTGTTGGAACAACGGGTGATCAGCGTGGGGAAGTCGTGGGTGTGGAAGGCGGCGCGGACCAGCATGTCACTGCCGCACTTGCTGGCGCTGTAGGGCGAATTGGGCGCGAGGTTGGTCTCCTCCGTGAAGAACCCTGTCTTACCCAGACTTCCGTAGACCTCATCGGTGGACACATGCAAGAAACGGTGCACGCCCCGGGCGCGGGCCTCATCGAGCAAGTTCTGGGTGCCCACCACATTGGCCATGACGAAGGGCAAGCCTCCAGCAATCGAACGGTCCACATGGCTTTCCGCTGCGAAGTGCACCACGGAAACCTGGCCGTCGGAACCCGCAGCATCGAATGCGCGCGCCACATCCTCGCGGATGGCCACATCGCCTTTGACAAACTGGTAACCGGGGTGATTTTCAACCTTGGTCAAGTTCTCCAGGTTGCCCGCATAGGTCAACGCATCCATGTTGACGATGCGCCAATCAGGACGCTCCGCCACGAGCATTTCGATGAAGTTGCTGCCGATGAAACCGGCGCCACCGGTCACGAGTAGGGTGTGGGTCATGGGTCTAGTTTCCTAGGTAGGTGCTGAGGGCGTCGCGCCAATGGGCCATGGGAGCTCCGCGAAGAGCCTCCAGCCGCTTGCAAGAAAGTACGCTGTATTCGGGTCGGGGTGCGGGCCTGGGGAAGGCCTCGGTGGAACAGGGCTCGATGGTTACACCTTCCACGCCGGAAAGTTCCAGGGTGGCCGAGGCCAAGTCAAACCAGGTGCAATCCCCTTCGCAGGCCGCATGGTAAACGCCGGCCTCCCCCTTCTGGAGCACATCCCAAAGGGCGGGTGCCAACTCCAGGGTCGAGGTGGGTGAACCCCTTTGATCGCTGACCACTTTGAGGTGATCCCTTTCCTTCGCCAGGGCGAGCATGGTGGCCGGGAAGTGCTTCCCTCGGGGCCCATACAGCCATTGGGTGCGAACGATGCGAGTTCCATCGGGGTGTGCCTGGCGCGCCAGGACCTCCCCCTCGTATTTGGTTTTGCCGTAAACGCTGATGGGATCCGGATCAAAATCCTCGGTGTAGGGCTCGCGGGCCTTGCCGTTGAACACAAAGTCCGTGCCCACGATCACCAGCGGAATGCCGGCGGATTTGGCAGCCTTGGCCAGAACCTCGCAGACGGCTCCATTGACCTTCATGGCCAGCTCGGGCTCTTCCTCCGCCTTGTCCACGGCCGTGTAGGCCGCCGTGTGGATGATGCCGGCAAAAGGCCCATGCTCTGCGAACAGGGCCTCCACCGCGCTTGCGTCGGAAAGATCCACCCCAGGTGCTTTCACACCGGAAGCTTCCATCAGGTCGGTCCCGATCACGTTCACACCATCCGGTGCGCCCAGAAGGACCTGACTGCCGAGCATGCCGGCGGCACCCGTAACGAGGATGCATTCCTCGGTCGCTGAATTCGTCATGAAGCGGTTGCTTGAATTGGCTTGGATTCTGGCGGGCAAGGGCGCCGCACCAAAACAGCTCTCAGCCCATTTTGTTGGCGCCGGTCTCGGAAACCAATTGGGATGCGGACAACAGGGAATCGAAGGTTCCGGCGTCGGTCCACCAGCCGTCGAGCAAGTCGGCGGTCATGGTTCCATCCTGGATATACCAGTTGTTCACGTCGGTGATTTCGAGCTCACCGCGGTCGGAGGGCTTCAGGTTCTTGATGATGTCCCAAACGCGACCGTCGTACATGTAGATGCCGATCACAGCCTTGTTGGACTGGGGATCCTTCGGCTTCTCCAC
>JARGOW010000054.1:7953-12101 GCA_029212955.1 Planctomycetota bacterium
GCGCTCGGGGTCGCTGACCTCTTTGAGCATGATTTTGGCGCCTTTTCCGGCTGCCTGGAAGTCCTTGACGGCCTGGGCGATGTTGTTCTCGATCAGGTTGTCCCCCAGCACCACGGCGATCGAGTCGCCCTGGGCCCAGTGCTCCGCCAAGCCCAAAGCTTCAGCGATACCGCCCTCACCCTCTTGGTAGGTGTAGTTCAGGTGCTTGAGACCGAAGTCCTTGCCGTTGCCGAGCAAGGAGAGAAAGTCGCCGGATTTCTTTCCACCGGTCACCACCATGATGTCCTCGATACCCGCATTGACCAGGGTCTGGATCGGGTAGTGAATCATCGGGCGATCATAAACGGGCAGCAGGTGCTTATTTGTGATCTTGGTGAGGGGGTAGAGCCGGGTACCGAGTCCACCGGCCAAAATGACGCCTTTCATGGGAGTAGGGAGGGGGCAGGAGTGCTTTGGGGAGACCCCATGGGGGGTCCCATGGGGAGGGAGACCTTACTAAAGATTGCAGCCCCTGGAGGCGCCTTCGTGCAAGATTGATCGGTGTGAAACGGCTGGTCGTGAAAAAGGGGTGATTTGGACCCGATTTGGCGGCTATTTGAGCCACCCCGACCCAGCGTGGGAATAGGGCGGGAAGTCCCCGGGGGGACTAGCCTCCGGACTGGGCTGGATAGGTCTCCCGATACCACTGGACAAAGCGCACAAGCCCCTGGGACACAGGAACACCGGGCTGGTATTCCAGCTTGGACTTGGCCTTGGACACATCGGCAAATGTGATATTCACATCGCCGGGTTGCATGGGCTGTCGATCGATGATCGCTTCCCGACCACAGGCCTCCCCGATGGCCTTCACCAGCTCCTCGAGGGATGTGGTTTCAGACTCGCCCAGGTTGTAGATCTCGTACCCCTCGCAACGGTCGATGGAACGTACAACCCCGTCGACAATGTCGCTGATGTAGGTGTAGTCCCGACGGGTGGATCCATCACCGAAGAACGGAATAGGTTCCCCATTGAGCACCATGCGCACGAATTTGTGGATGGCCATTTCCGGTCGTTGACGCGGTCCGTACACCGTGAAAAAGCGTAGGCCCGTGACAGGTATCCCGAACAGGTGGTGGTGTGTATAGGCCAGCAACTCACAGGCTCGCTTGGTGGCAGCGTAGGGCGAAATCGGCGTCAAAACCGGATCGTCCTCATGGAAAGGAACCTTCGTATTGCCACCATAGACGCTCGACGAAGAGGCGAAAACGAAACGGGTTCCCGGTTTCTTCCGCGTGGCTTCGAGCAAAACCATGGTGCCCCGCAAGTTCACATCCTGGTACAGCAATGGATCATCCAGCGAAGGCCGCACGCCAGCCATGGCCGCCAGATGCACCACAGCATCGAAGCACCCTTCTTCAAAAAGGCGATTCACCAGATCCGCATCGCGGATGTCGCCTTCCACAACACGTGCCCCTTTCAGAAGCGCGGCATTACCCCGCTTGATGGCCGGATCGTAGAAGTCGTTGAAGTTGTCCAATACGGTGACCTGATCCCCGCGCGCCATCAAGGCCTCGCAGAGATGCGATCCAATAAAACCTGCCCCACCGGTCACGAGTACTTTCATTCGACGGTCACACTCTTGGCCAGGTTGCGGGGCTTGTCGATGTCACAACCGCGCAGGTCGGCGATGTAGTACGAGAAGAGCTGCAGGGGGATCGTGTTTAGGATCGGAGAAAGCCATTCGATGGTTTCAGGAACCTCGATGCACTGGCCTGCAATCTTGTGACTGCCCTCGTGGGAGCCCACGCTCAAGGCCACGCCCCCACGGGACTTCACCTGCTCAATGTTGGAGCGAACCTTATCGGCCACATGACCGGGAGCATTGATCGAGACAATGGTCATGCCCGGATCGATCAACGCGATGGGACCGTGCTTCATCTCCCCCGCCGCGTAGCCTTCCGCATGCATGTAGGAGATTTCCTTCAGCTTCAAGGCCCCTTCCAACGCCACGGGGAAGTTCACTCCACGGCCGAGAAAGAAGAATCCTTTTGCGCGGGCGTGCACCTTAGCCAGGGCGCGAATGTGTTCGCGAACCGGCTCACTCAGGAGGTGCTCCATCTTCGTGCGAAGATCGCGCAGGCCCGCGAGCAATTCCTTGGCTTCCTGCACGGACAGGTTTCCATTGGCCCGCCCCATCCGCACGGCCAAGAGCACAGCGGCGGCGACCTGGGCGGTGAAAGCCTTGGTGCTGGCCACCCCGATCTCGGGTCCCGCATGGGTCAGCAGAACCTGGTCCGCCTCGCGCATCTGGGTGGAGCCGGTCACGTTGCAAATCGCTGCAACCGAAGCACCCAATTCCTTGGCCAGCCTGGCGGCTCCCAAAGTATCCGCCGTTTCGCCGGACTGGCTGATGGCCAAGGCCATGGTTCCAGGAACCAAAATCGGGCCGCGATAACGGAACTCGGAGGCGTAATCCACGTCCACCGGAACCTTCGCAAGGCCTTCGATCAGATACTTGGCGATCATGCCCGCGTGCAGCGCCGTACCGCAGGCCAGGACCTGGACCCGGCTCACGCCCTGCAAGAACTCGTCTGAGAACTGCCCGCCTTCGATGTTCACATCTCCCCTTTCCAAGTCGATGCGATCCAGCGCGGTTCGCGCCAGCACATCGGGCTGCTCATGGATCTCCTTGAGCATGTAATGGGGCCAACCACCGAGTCCCGTATCGCCGGGTGTCCAATCCACCTTGGCCACCTCACGCTGAACGGGGTGGCCTTCAAAATCGGTCACTTGGATGGAGCCGGGCTTCAAAATAGCCACATCCCCGTCCTCCAGGTACACGACACGGTCGGTGTGCGGGATGACGCCCAGAACATCCGAAGCTAGGTAGGCCGCGTCCGGGGTACTCGCCACGAGGAGCGGGGGCCCCTTGCGAGCACAAACCAATTCGGCCCCATCGGGACCTTCCGCGATGGCACCCAGGGCATAGTAACCCTCCACCCGTCGGAGGGATCGACGCACGGCATTCTCCAGGCTGATGCCCTCCTGGAGCTCCAGATCGATCAACTGCGCCATCACTTCACTATCCGTTTCGGAGACGAAGGTGATCCCCTGGGCCGTCAACTGCTCACGCAGCTCCAGATAGTTCTCGAAGATCCCGTTGTGCACGATCGCCACCCGGCCTGCCGCGCCCTGGTGGGGATGCGAATTGCGATCGGAGGGCTCGCCGTGGGTCGCCCAGCGCGTATGCCCGATGCCCACGGGCGCCTGCTCCAAGGCCCCATCCTCCAGGACCTTTTCCAGGTTCTCGAGGCGCCCCTGCTTCTTACGAACCAGGATTTGCCCCCCATCGATCACGGCGACACCGGCGCTGTCATAGCCCCGGTATTCCACGACCCGAAGACCCTCAATGAGAGCGTTCAGGACTCCTCCATCGCTGCGGATGGCTCCAATGATTCCACACATATCGCTTCCCTATCGAACCCCAGGCCCGATCGCCGCCACCCCAATGGGATGAAAGTGACGCAGCCATGGGTTTCTGGGCTGCTTCTGCCCACTTTCGGCCCTGGAACAGCCCAAGACGTGCAAAAAGTGGTGTGAATTGCCCCAATTCGAGAGGGCTTGGATGCAGATCATTCCGACTTGCTATCGGTCAGATCGTCGAAGGTGGCCCGGTCGCCCTTGTCCATGCGCAGGCGGACCCCCTGCCCACGGATTTCGTGGTCGCCATCTGCGATGACATCCAAGTGATGGTCCCCATGCCCCACAACGGAGGCCGCCCCACGAAGGGTCCAGCTGGAACCGGCCGCGTCCAATGGGCGGAATCCAATGGATGGTTCCCGGGGGCTGGCACCCGCCGCCAAAAGGGGCAGGTGCACCGTCTCACCGGGTGCCAGGTCGATGATTTCATCCATGAATCGCACCACCCCAGGCGAGGAGGAGCGGTTGGACAGCACGAGAACTTCCTCGGTGGGATGGGACAGAACGAAGGGACCGCCCTGCCCACTGAGCAACGCCCCACCCATCAATTCCACGTAATCGTTGGCGGAAAGAGTCAGTTTCGCGTTGTCGACCTCCAGGAACGAAGCCAGGGGCTCACCCCGGGAGGGCGACCCCAAAACCACGGTATTGTTGCCGCTAAGCGACATTTCCGCTCCCTGGGTGATGAA